>CBIHPB010000085.1:0-12528 GCA_966211485.1 uncultured Bdellovibrio sp. | reverse complement strand
TCCGCACGACGGCTTTCAATCAGCCATCCGAGTGGGTCACGCTTCTCAGCTGGCTGGATGATCTGGTGGTGACGCTGGAAACAGCCCCGATCATGAAGGAAAAGAAGATCTTTGATTCGAAAGCCATCGACAAGCTGATTGATGAAGTCTTTAAGAAGAAAATCTTCGACACCAAGCTGGGTGTTGATTTGATCAAGCAGACTTATCTGAAAATTCTGGCTTACTTTGTCGAGCCCGCGACCAACAATTCGGATCCAGTGAAGATCAAAGGTCTGACAGAAGAACATCTGAAAGTTCTAAAGGCCGAGTACAATATCTGGAAGGCAGCCCAGATTTTCGCCAACCGCATTTACTTGCAAGAACCCAATCAAACGCTGGAAACTTTGAAAGCGCGCTTTACAAGTTTTACGGCCGATCAGTCCAACTGGGCTGGCTTTCCGGTTGTGCCGACAGCCGATCGACCCGAGTACGATCAGGCCTGGCAGGATTATTACCAGTTGATTTCAGCCAAGCAAGCGCTGGTGTTTTCATCCCAGCTCAAATTGATTGTCACTTACGCCGATTCTAGAACACAGGTTCCATTTGTTGGTCTCAATATGCTCAATGCCGTGCGAACGCTGGCTCGTTTTGCCTTGCGTGGATATGGGGACAAAGACAACATGCAGATTTTCAAGCGCCGCATTTCGAAAAAGCGCATGAGCGATGTGGAAGAAAATTTCCGCGAGTTCGGCCGCGCCATCGGCTTCTTTGATCCGGACAAAACCACCGCGGGTAAAGATACTTTCGATCAAGCCAATCTCCTGGTTTTTCATAGCAACGGTGACGCTTGGGTGGATTCGCGCGAGCTGACCGAGGTTCTTTCATTCCTGATTTCGGGCGGAAAGACCATGCTCAGCGAAATTTATCAGGATCTCGATCGCCGTGGCTGCCTGCTGCAGCAATTGGATGTTTTCAAAGAGCACTGGGTGGACGAGGCTTGCCTCCTTCGCGCTATCAGAACTGAAACACGAAATTATCTCAACAATCTGCCAGACAGCATTCGCTTCCTGAATGCGCTGAATGACGAGCAATTTAGCTTGGCATACAAATCCATGCTCAAAGTCGCGATGAGCCCGCGCCATGTTGCCGGTCGATTGGAATCTGGCGAGCTGCGTACGATTGCAACACTGCTGCACTTTATTGAAGCAATTGTCGCGACCTATGACACAAATCAAACTCGTCTGCTGAATCAAGACGAAGTCATGTCGGCTTTCCCGCGATTTGAATCGCTGATTGAAGAGATGGCTCGCAAGGAAAATGCATTGGCCTCCTTGTTTACAGAAGATATTTTTCTGTATCTGGTCTACGAAGGCCACAAGCCTTCGGGGCTTTTGGACATTGCCGAGATGAACATCAAAAAGAACTTGGGAACCTTGGGTGAAGTTGATAAGCTCATGATCCTAAAACTGATTGGTGTGATGAAGGAATCTCTGGCAACAACGAATGCATTCTCAAAGTAACCACGGGCAAAAACTCGGTCACAGTCTCAAAGATCCCAGAACTTTTAAGATTCTCGTGCTGTCATACTCGTCATTGATGCTGCTGGGTCTTAGCGATAATATCCGGGGCCCACTGTTTCCCGAAATTCTTGCCCAGTTCGGTGTCTCAGATACACTGGGATCCTGGTTTTTTTCTCTGTCTTCGATCTGTGGATTTGGGGGCGGTTTTTTCAGTCACCGGATCATCCAAAAAATGGGCTCTCTGCGGGCGCTTCGGATGACCATTCTGGGTTTGGGCTTGGGGCAGATTCTGATGAGCCTTGCTCCCGGCTTTGGGTTCCTGCTTTTTAGCGTTTTCTTTTTTGGCTTTAGCATCGGTTTGATGGGTGTGATTCAAAACATGCTGGTGGTGCAGGAAGTTCCCATGGGACCGCTGAAAAACAAAGTTCTCTCGGGTCTTCATAGCATGTACGCGGCGTCGTCGCTGATGGCGCCGGTGCTGGTGAATTTTGTGGCCTGGCTTTCCCTGCCGGCAACCTTGTGGCGGCTGTGTTTTCAGATTGGTGCTGGATTTTGTGCGATCATCTTTGCTCTGAGCTTTCGGGGGCCGGATATCAACGAAAAATTGCATCTTCCCACAGAAAGAGTCGAGCCCACGCAGGACCTGGGAGCACAAATATTTTTCGCCGTCGCACTGGCCAGCTACGTCCTGGCTGAAATCTTGGTCTCAAGTCGTATGGCCTTGTTCATGCGCCGAGAGTACGCATCGGATCTTGCCAGTTCCAGCTGGTACACAGCGGCCTTTTTTGTCTGCCTTTTGCTCAGCCGCTTGCTGTTCACAGTTTGGACTCCGAAACTGCGCTTGAAAGTGCAGTTGATTGCCAGCCTTGGACTGACCCTGGTGTCTTTGCTTGTTGGAATTTACCTGCATCCCATGGGTCTGGCCTTATCGGGATTTTTTATGGGGCCTTTTTATCCATTGATGATGGTGCAGCTGGGACAGCTCTTTCACGGGCGGGTCAGCCAGGCGCTGTCTTGGGCCGTGTCTTTGAGCTCGCTTTTCGTGGTCTTGATGCACGTTTTTGTGGGACTGGTGACAGATGCCTGGGGACTTCGCACGGCTTTTCTGTTAGGACCTGTGTTCTGCGTTCTTGGAATGCTGATGATCGGAAGCTATGAAAAGATTTTTCGTCGGCTGCAACATTCATTTTGAATCAGAGCTTGCGCTTGAGCTGCGCGAGATCTGGCCGCTTTTGATCGGCCTGGATGGTCGGCCTCAATCTGAACCTTTGCAGATCATCGAAGAGTTTCCCGGCGGAATTTTGCTGGAGGCCCCCTTGCATGTGGGCCTGCAAATCAACTTTTTCTCAAAGCTCGCCAACCGGGTGCTTCTCCGACTGCATGAATCCCGCGTGCGTGATTTCCCAAAATTATTTCAAATTCTGAAGGAACTGAAGAGAAGTCCCTTTCTCGCAGGTCTCAATCTCGGTGCTGAGATCTCCTGCAAAGAGTCGCGTCTGAACAACGAAAAGCGAATCCAAGAGATCGTCAGCGAAATTTTTGGCGAGCATCCAGAATCCGAACAGCGACTCTTCATTCGCATGTATCAAGACGAGTGTTCGATCAGCCTTGACGCTTCTGGAACGCATCTGCACAAGCGGACCCAGCGAACCGAACACGGCGAAGCGCCACTCAGAGAAACGTTGGCAGCTTTTGCAGCCAGAAGATTGATTGGCGAGCGCTCTGCTTTTGATCTGCAGTCAGTGGATCTTGTGGATCCGATGTGTGGGACGGGGACCCTGCTTCGAGAGGCGGCCACACTTTACCAACCCAGCCTTCGCGATGATTTCAGTTTTCTGGCTTGGCCGCAGACTCCGAAGCTTTTGAAAAGCAAAAGTCTGCGTGGCAACTATCCGGAGATTCCATTTCTTTTCCAAAGCCTGAAAGGTTTTGATATCGATCCGCAGGCTTTGGAGCGTGCGCAGAATTCTTTGTCGGCGATCGAGCGACCTTTCTCTCTTCAGCGGCAGGATTTGTTTCAAGCAAAAGCCACTGAGTTCTCTCAAAAGCGAGCTTGGATTCTCTCGAACCCACCTTACGGTGAACGCCTGAAAGCGGACTTTACGCCGGAAGAGCTGATCGAAAAACTGGTGGAAGTGTATCAGCCCGAACGGATTGCGCTGGTGTTGGGGGAAAATCAAAGCCGGCAGATAAAAAAAGCCCCAGTCCGAGGACTGAGGCTTGAAGAGCAGTTTCCATTTCAAAACGGAGGGCTGCGTGTCGCCCTCTCGGTCTTTGCTCGCGAGAGCTAAATTTCACTACTGACGGCGAAGCTCGCCGTACATTGGCCAGTGGTCACTGACACCCTGGTCTTCTTCATCAAATCGAGCCGGAACAATCACGCCTGGAACTTCTTTGTCCGTGCGCTGTTGGAATCGGCCTGAATTCTGAACGCGGATGCTGCTGGGCTCAAGCTTGTAACCCGCACCTTCAGCTGACAATGCTGGAGAGAAAAGCAGGATATCGAAAAAGCTCCAAGTCAGCTTCGTCTGACCTGTGGTTTTGTTCTTTTCGAAGAAAGCTTCTGTTCCTGCGCAGTCCTGGCAACCTGCGATGTGGCTGACCGTCCATTTTTGCGCGAGAATATTTTTGATGAAGTTTTCTTTGGCTTCTTCTTGAGCTGAAATGTTGCAGTCACCACCAGCGACAACCAAGGCGCCTGGGCCTTTCGACTCGATCAGTTTATTCAAAGTGTTGATCGCATCCAGACGTTGCCACTTGGGATTGCTTTGTGACGGGAAGTGGAAAGTGAAAACATACAAAGTTTCACCAGACGGCAGGCGAAGCGGAACTTCCAAAATTCCGCGTGTCGTTGGGCGAACCCATGGTGGCTTGGATGGATCTGGATTTTTTGGAGGCGTGAAATCAATCAAATGCAGAACCGCGGGTCCCGCCAATGGGAATCGCGAAAGAACTCCGACATCGATTCCGCGCTTGTCTTCGCCTTCCAGCAATTGAACTGTTCGGTATTTTGCATCGGCAAGATAATTTTTGTTCAGGATATTGAGAACGTTGATGTTCTCAACCTCTTGAACCAACAAGATATCGGGACCGATGTTATTCACCGACAGGATCGAATCCGCGAGGCGGGTCATCTTGGTGTGAAGAACGTCAGCACTCCAGTCCAGCTCCATGCACTCTTTGTAGAATGCAGAACCTGGCTTACCCATTTTCTCGCAGTTTTTCTGCTGATCAGGGATTTGTTTTTTCAGCTCCAGCGGCAGGTAAGTGAAATCATCGCGATCGGCATCCGGAGTGATGTCGAAAAGATTTTCCACATTGTAAGTCATCACCGAGATATCGCCTCGGGATGTCTGTGGCTTTTGACAGTTGATTATTGAGATAAGTGCTGCGGTGGACAAGGGAAGAATCAGGAAACGTTTCAGTTTCATATTTGCCTCGTGCTTAGAGCTTCAGGGTTTGATGAGCTAGTGCCCAATTCATTGACACCGCCTTCATACCCAAAAGACTTAGAAAACAGAAGGATAGCTTTATGCGTTATAAAGGATTCATTAAAATCCTGACCGAGGGATTGAAATCCCTACAGGGTGTTATCGGCTGACAGCAGGGGCCCCTGGGTGCAGGATCTCGGGCGTGAACCAGCTCAATTATCACCATCTCTTCTATTTTAAAGTGATCGCGACCGAGGGAAGTATTTCCAAAGCCGCGCAAAAGCTCCGCCTGGGGCAGCCAACACTCAGTATGCAGCTCAAGCAATTTGAAGAGTTTTTGGGGCACAACCTTTTTGACCGCAAGAACCGAAGCCTGATTTTAACCGAGATGGGACAGTTGGTGCTTTCCTACGCCAACGAGATTTTCCGCCTGGGCGATGAGATGGTGGATGCCTTGAATGACCGGCCCCATGCCCGAAAAATCAAAGTGCAAGTCGGGGCCTTGGATAGCATCCCGAAAAACCTGATCAAATCCATGATGGAAAAAGCCTTTGAAACCAAAGACTGTCAGATTGCCGTGCTTGAGGGCGAAGGTCCCGAGCTGATGGAGGACCTGGTCAACCATCGCTTGGATCTGGTGATCTCGAACACTTCGCCACCGGCACTGACGACTGAGAAGCTCTACGCAAAATCCTTGGCGAAATTTCCACTGATTGTGGTCGGTGCACCCAGATACAGTTACTTGCAAAAAGACTTTCCGAAGAGTCTGCAAAATGCGCCGTTTATTTTCCCGACCATTCACAGCCGGGTTCGAAACGAGATCGAACATTATTTTGAAGCCGAGCGCATTCATGTCGACATGATTGCCGAGACTCAGGACACGAGCTTATTGAAAGCTTTGGCTCAGGATGGAAAAGGCTTGGTTGTTGTCGCTGAAAATGCCGTTCGCGAGGAGCTCGCGAACGGTCAGTTGATGAAGATCGGGGATTTGGGAGCCAAGTATGAAGAACTTTGGCTGATCTCGGCCCACCGGAAGATTCAAAATCCGGTGGCCAATTTATTGATGAAGGATTTCTCCTTCGAAAACAGACTTACTTAGTCCCTGTCGGCTTCGGCTGTGGCTGTGGTCGAACTCCACCGTTGTTCGTCGAGCCCGTGCTGGTCGTCGAAGTTCCTTCTGTCGGAGGAACATACGGCACGCATGCGAATGTACAAGGAATCGGCGGAATCGGAGTTGGAACCGGAGTCGGATTCGACTTTCCTGGCTTCATCCACTTCCACAACAGAACGCCACCCAACAAGAAGAGCGGAGTGAGGCAAACCCACTTGTTCTTCTGGCAGAAGCTTTCTTTTTCCGCCGTGACGGTCACGACAGGGACTGGATTGTGCTCGGGGCAAGTGAATTTGCCGTCTTTGGTCGGAGTCGCAAACGCGCCATCTTTGCAGGTGCAAACATACATGCGGGATTCGCGGTCATAGCCGTAACTTCCGCCGACATCCGCACAGGCTTTTTTGTTGGCCGCGTCCGGATCAGTCGGAGCTGGAACTGTTGGAGCAGGAGTGGTCATCGAGAAGTAATTCAAGAACAGCTTGCGCTCGAGAAGCTCTTTACACGCCAACTCTTGGTCCGGAGTTTTCTCGTTTTTCTTGATGCTTTTGTCGACGCCGCTGCAGACAGCTTCGGCATTGGCAATCAATTCACGAAAGCCTTTTTCGTGTGCGGTGAACATGTTTCGGCACTCGCCGCTGTCTTTGATCAAGTTGTCCGTGTTAAAGCAGGCGGCCACAGTGCTGGCCTCTCTGCCTTTGGATCTTGCATAGCTTTCAGCAATTTTGCGGTAGGCTTTGATACGCTCGGGTGAACCTTCCGTACCTGGAAGCGGGCTGATTGCTGGTCCACCGCAATCTTGAGTCGCCTTCTTTGTGAAATCAGCGACATTGCCTGTATCCAAGCAGTGGGCATTGCCATCATCGCGGTATCCGTAAACCAGCGGATTACAAGCCGCCAGTTTTCCTTTGGAGGCGCCATTACACTGCGAGTTGGCCCATGCCATTTCTGGAGTGAAGGGGTTACAAGCCATGCGGCCAGCTGTTTTTTCGTAGATGCTGAGATTTCCAGCCACCACGCACTTGGTTCCAGACTTCACTTCAGCAAATGCCAACTGTGCTGCCAGCAGTGGGTGCAGCATGAAATGCGAGCTTGTTTTGGTTTCTTTTGTCGCTTCGAGCTCGGTGACTTTCTGGGCCGCTTCGCCTGCCAAACGCAGCAAAGACATGTACTCAACTCGTTGCAGGGCTGTCATGCGCTCGAATTGTTGATAGCCAACCGTCACGGCTTGGTTCGCAGAAGCAGGGGCGCGGTCTGTCTTGTTGATATCGTCCATCATGGCGTTCAGGTTCTGATCGTTCTTCGCCATTTTGCGAGCAAGCGCTGGGATATCCATCATCTCGTTGACATCGACCTTGGTTCCATTCAGATCCACAAAGTTGCGGTTGTTGGGATCCATGGTGATGACCAGCGTTTGTCCGCCGTCATTTAGGACCAGCTTGATCGCCTCTTTGCCTTTTTTGTCTTTGATGACTTGGGCTTGAACCACCGGAAGTTTCGTATTGCCGAATTCCTTCAGCCACTTTGTCATATTCGTTTGCGTGGTTGCATCGAACATGGCGCCGTAGGTTTGGTAGAAGTCGTTGTAAGTGCCTTTGAAAGTATCGCGGATGGTTGTGTTCAGCGCGGTCTTTTGTTCCGCGTTCATCGCGGCTATTGTGACTGGCGAGTAAGCCGTCAGGCTTGAAGCCAGCAGTGCGACTGATAATTTAAATTTTTTGAATCGACGCATTTATGACTCCTTATTTTTGACCTGAAGATTTAAGGGCGCGACCCACGCCGCCCGCGTGAATGTCATGGTTCTCAGAAGCGATCGCACGCTGTTGGTTTTGAGCCTTCAGGGTGGCGGCGACTTCTTTTCCGGTTTGGTCTTTGAAAAGTTCGGTGCCGGCCGTAACTTGAACACCAGCCAGGCTGACGTTCTCGTCTTTGCCAACGGAGACCTTTTGCTTGCTTGCTAAGGTGGCTGCACTTTTCGCTGTTTGCAGGTCTTTCAAGGTCAGAGATTTATTGTCAGTGGTGACAACTCTCTCAGAGCCATTCTTTGGATTTGAAACCAGCCATTGAATTTTGGCTGGCTTCAAAGTCGCGTTGAAAGATCCGACAAAACCGTTCTCCTCGCACGAAGCGGGGATGCGGGTTTTGCAGTCTGTGCATGTTTTGATATGAGCGATCTGGCAGCTCACCAAAGGCTCTTGTGCTTTGGTTGCCTTGTTGTCGGCTGCCTGGCCGATCAGAGGAAGAAGAATAGTCACAATGAATAATTTCATTTCATGTCTCCTTAAAGTGGGCACTCGTAATCGGCTTTGATTGTGGTGCCAGCCGGAATTTTGGGAGTGAAATACAATGTCGTTCCTTCGACTCGGGTGGTGACAGCCATGTTCGGAGTGAGTGTGACAGTCACTTTGCCGTTGGAAGGTGCGCACTCGAGAGGAAGTGAAGCCATTTCCTTGACGATGCGATCTTTAAAGTTTTTCAAGTTCACCGAGTAATCGGCATCACAGATGCTGCCGGATTGTCCGCCTGCCATCAGGGCCAGTTCGTTGTACTTGTAGCCATAGTGAGATTTCGATCCCGATGCATCCTGAGCCGCCATACAAGTGGTGTCTCCAGGTCTCACGATGATCGAGTTTACACTGAAACGCTTCGTATTGCCGAAGATCTCGCGGATCAGCGAGTAGTAGTGGATCGGGAGGTCGTCCTCTTCGAGAGGCTTCCACTCGTTGGCGTAGTACGACTGAGTCCAATCGCCACCGATCGAGCGCTCGTCTTCATCCGAGATGATGATCGTTGCTAATCCCGCTTCGCGGCGGTAACAGCCCGATGGATTTTCGTAGTTCACGTCGCCATTCCACAAATGCCACCAGGCGGCCTTGATGCCGCGCTCGTCGTCCGAGCCGGCCCAACCAGCGCCGATGTCGACAATGGTGTCAGCGAAAACTTTGCCGATGTTCGGAGTTCCCGCTTTCAGGATCCAAGGTGTCGAGCCGCTTGTGCCCACCCAGTATCTTGAAGCTCCCCAGTACAAGCTTGGATCGTTGGCGCTGATCTGCTGAGCACGTGTGACCGTTGCACACATCTGCCAGTCAAATCCAGCCGCTGTGAGGTCAGAGACGAAGTTCTGAAGTTTCGCGCCGAGCTTTTGGTTGTCCGCCAACATCGAGTTCGAATCGTCGATCACCAATTGCACGTCCAGTTGGTTGTCTTGGACAGTGACTGTCTTGGTGGTCGTGACACTCTTCGTGTTCTTCGGAGGAATCGTGACCATCATTGGATTGGTCGTCGTGTAAGTGGTGTAGCCTGATTTGTTCGCCGTCAGGTACAGGTTGTAAGTTCCTGGCGCCTTGTTCGAGAAATCAGGTGTCGCCATACAACCGCTCAGTCCCGGAACCGTGTCTGGAACATTGTTCAGCGTGACCGCCCAGTTACAAGAAACATCCGCTGGCGTACAGTTCGCAGCGACCGATGGAGCCGTCGCGCCCGGAGGCAGCGTGATCGAAGTCAGGCTTCCGTTCATGCGCGGACCGCAACTGATCGCGGGTGTGGGTGTCGGCGTCGATGCCGTCAGCGTCACAAGCAAGGGCGCACTGGAATTTGTGTAATTCCCGTAGCCTTGTGCGCTGGCGGTCAGCGTGATGCGGTAAGTTCCCGCTCCCAAGCTGACCAGATCCGGTGACGAGCTCGCCCCCGAAAGTCCGTTCACAGCGACAACTGCGTTGTCCTTTGTCACACTCCAGGTGAGAGTCACAGCGCTTGGTGTGCAAGACGCCGTAACGGTCGGGTTGGTCCCGGGCAAAGTGATTTGCAAGCTCTGCAGATGATTGTTCAGATAAACATCGCATTTGATGTTTGTTCCGAGCGGTGTCGGCGGAACAGTCGACGTCGTTACCGTGTCGACATGTTCGTCCGAACTCTGCGAACTGCTGAAATTAACTTTGCTGCAAGAAAGAGATGCTAACAGCGTTAGCACGATCATGAAGTTTTTCATGGGGCTCACTCCTTAAGTCCCTAAGAACACTTTTGTTTCCGTACATTTTTATTACATCACAAAGGCTGCCGTTTCGAAAGAAAAAGCCCGTTTTTTAACCGCGACCATGGTCCAGCTTGTGACGCGTAGATGAAGGAGTCTGTCGTATGGATGGGGCTATTGGAGGTGCGGATCAGACGGTCGTGCCAAAGTGTGAAGGAAGTCTGAAATAAATATCCGGAT
The DNA here is from genome assembly GCA_966211485.1 of uncultured Bdellovibrio sp. Taxonomy (GTDB): domain Bacteria; phylum Bdellovibrionota; class Bdellovibrionia; order Bdellovibrionales; family Bdellovibrionaceae; genus 21-14-0-10-47-8. The sequence continues at coordinate 2,280 of CBIHPB010000085.1, read as the reverse complement.
ATTTCGTCGAGCGCATTGGTTAGCGCATCGGGGGAGCTCAACAGATAAGACGTTCAAGAGCCCACCAAGGAACAACATCAAGGCGCATAACAGCCAGGAATATAACGAGGACTGGGGAAGATTTTCAGGAATATTTTTGGCCAAACGAAAGAATCGCTCTAATCGTCAAAGGAGTGGCCATATGTTAAACAGACCATGCTGGTCTAGGATCTCGAAGTCTTTGAAATGGCAGCTTTGTTAGATAGAAAGATAGCAACGCAACTGCACTCGAAAATATTTTTTTAATTCTTCTTGACCGACTTTTCGGGCTTTACACTTTTGCTGTACGAGGTTCGTATGAATTTTCCACCAAGCTTCTTGTGTTTTGTTGCTTGCATTCGGTGGTGGCTAAATTTGTGCGTCTTATCCACTGCTAAATGGAAGCGGAAATTTGTAAATTTCATTCGAGAAAGTCGTGAAAACCGACTTTTAAAACCCATGCTATGACTTCTCTCGAAAGCGAGGTCAATCATGATAAATGCAATTGGGACAAACGAAAATCAGATAAGTCTCAAAACTCTTTCCGACGACGAGCTGGATCAGAGCTTTGTGGGAGTGGCTCACAAAGAGCGGCAAACTTTATCAGAAGTTTTACTGCATATTGAAGAAGTGCACAGACGAAAGCTTTATTTGAAAAGGTCCTTCGGAAGTCTTTTTGAGTATCTGACCAAGCACCTGAAATACTCAGCTGGCTCTGCTCAACGCCGGATTGATGCTTATCGACTGTCAAAGGAGGTTCCAGAAGTGATCGAAAATCTGGAATCTGGAGATTTGAATTTAACTCAAGTCAGCCTGCTGCAGAGATCGTTCCGGGAAAAGAAAAAAAATGACCCTTCAAATCCAACAGGGCCAAATCATCGCTCTTTTAACGAGACCAAACAGGCTTTGAATCAGATCAAACAGGATCGAGCGAATGAGATTCAGCAGAAGTCTCAGATCGTCAAGGAGCTCAAACAAAAATCCAACACCGAATCCCAGATGATCGTGGCCAAAGCTTTGAATCTGGAAGTGAAAACTGAAATGAAGCTCGGACATCAAGCCGACGAAACGGTGCGATTTGAGATCACTCTCACCAAAGCACAATGGACAAAGCTCAATCGAATGCGCGATCTTTTGTCGCACTCACTGCCACATGGCAGTTGGGATCAAGTTTTGGAGTATGTGGTAGACAAAGTGATTGCGAGTAAAACCAAAACTCGGAAAGTGAAGCCAGGCGCTGATTCGCTCTACACACTTCGCAAAATAGTTCTGAAAAGAGATCCGTGTTGTCAGTATCGGGATCCAAAATCGCAGAAGATTTGTACTTCCACGTGGCAGTTGCAGGTCGATCATATCAAACCAAGGTGGGCCGGCGGAAAAGATGAGCTCACAAACTTAAGAGCGCTTTGTGGGAAGCACAATCGGCAGATTTACCGGTGGCAGAGTGGGATTGCACCCTGACCGGTGGCCCATGGGGCTTGAGGCAGACGTAGGTGTTTGCGTTCGCCTTTTTCGTCCAAAGGAAAATCCAGGTAGAAGGCCTGCAGGCAAATCTGCTCGAATTCGGCAAGACGAGCCGACGAGCCGTAAGCTTGATCGCCGACGATTGGGAATCCACTGGCAGAAAGCTGAGCCCGAATTTGGTGAGTCCGTCCAGTGATCAATTCGATGATCACCTCGGAATGGTTCTGAAATACCTCGGTTTGATCGATGATTCGCAGGCGGCAAGACGCCCAACCAGGTTTTGCCGTCAGAGAAACCGTTTTCGGGGCGCGGGGAGACGGCTCCATGTAGTGAACGATTTCACCTAGGAGCAAGCCTGTTCCATGAACCAGCGCCCGATACAGCTTTCGCACTTCGCCTTGCATCAGGTTTTGGTTCACACGGGTTTGCGCTGCTTTGGTTTTCGCGAAAATCAAGAGGCCCGAGGTTCCAACGTCCAAACGATGGGTGACGAAAACTTCCTGGCCGATTTCTTGACCGATCAAAGCCGCTAGATTTTCTTGAATATTGTCGACCGTGGGATGCACGGGGAGTCCCGCCGGCTTATTCAGAACAATCAGATCATCGCTCTCGAAAACTTTTTGTTCCGGCCACCGGAAATTTGCCACCGGAAATCGGCGTGGATTCTGGTGCACGCGGATGTAGCTGCCGTCCTGCAATTGCGCATTTTCCAGGCACCTTTGTCCCTTGACGTAAATCGAACCAAAAGAGAGCAGAAAGTCGATGCGATCGCGTCATGAACGCGGTACCCGCCCGAAA
>CBIHPB010000084.1:0-12602 GCA_966211485.1 uncultured Bdellovibrio sp. | reverse complement strand
CTATACCGATTATACTACGAGTGAGGAAATGTTTGAAGACATCTACTGGAAAAAGGGAGCGGTTGAAGCGGCTACAGGTAAAAAAACTTTGACGCTTCGTCAGTTTGAGGAAAAATATTCGAGAAGATTATTACGGGTGGCCAATGAAAATAAATTTAAAAACCTTTACGCGGTTTTTAAAAGATTACCATTGGAAGACCAGAACGATCCTAAAATATTATTGGCCATGAAGCGTTTTGATACGTATGTAAATATAAACTGGCCTTTGGCACACTATAAATATGCGGTGCGGTATCTGCATAAACCCTACGAAGATCAAACTTCTACAGGAGGTACCAACTGGCAAAAATATTTGCCGCCAAGATTCCAGAAACGGATCTTTTTCGAGTCATCGTGATCCGCCAAACCAGAAAAGGATTTCAGGTCCTGAGAGAATTTCTCCATTGCGTCGACCTGGCATTTGAGGTCCTGCGCCGAATCGGAAATTGCATGCGTATTGGCAACATTTCCCTGAATCGCTTGGTCAATATGACTCAAGGCCTGGCTGATTTGTGTGATTCCCGAGTTCTGCTCTTGCGCCGCTGCCGAGATATCCTGAATCAAAGCCGAAACCTGATTCACCGACTGTACAATACCTGTCAAAGATTTCTCGGACGCCGTCGCCAGCTGCACGCCACGCTGGGTTTTCTCGGTCGACGTGGTGATCAAGCCGCTGATCTCTTTGGCGGATTCAGCACTTCGTTGAGCCAAGGTTCGAACCGCATCGGCCACGACAGCGAAACCTTTTCCCTGCTCGCCAGCACGAGCGGCCTCGACCGCCGCGTTCAAAGCCAGAAGATTGGTTTGAAAGGAAATATCTTCGATGATGACCAGGATCTCCTCGATCTTTTTTGAAGACTGGTAGACCTCTTTCATATTTTCGATCATCAGTTGAATATTCTTCTGTCCTTCACCCACCAAAGATTGGCCCTGACGAGAAAGCTCGGCCGCCTTGTTCGAACTGTCGGTATTCAGACGCACGGCTGCCGTCAGCTCTTCCATCGAGGCCACAGTCTCCTCCAGAGAAGCCGCCGTTTCCGTCGACGAAGACGAAAGCTGAGCACTGGAATCCGCCAGAACTGATACACTGCCGTTAACCTGTGTCGCAGCCTCGGCTGTTCCCCGGGAGATAGGTCCCAAGCGCGTGTGAACTTCACGGCGAATCAGAAATCCTGCCAGAAAAATAAAAAGAACTGACGAAGCCGAAAGACCGATCGACATCCACTTTCCTTTTTGGAAAGTCACTCCGGCTTCTTCGCTGGCTTTGCGGCCCGCTTCGTAGCTGGAATTCGAAAGCGCAGAAAGCTTTTCACTAAGCACCGTAAAGGATGTATCGGTGTCGTTGATCAGGGCCACGGCTTCTTCTTGTTTGTTATTGTCGATGGCTTCCAAAAGTTTGTCGTGGGATTCGATATACTTGTCCCAGCTTTCCGCGAACTGGTCATAGATTTTCTGCTGCTCTTCACCGCGGATCATCGGCTCGAAAACTTTGCGATAGATAAAAAGATTTTGCTGAGCTTCTTCAAACCGGGCCTTAATGGTTTCGCGTGCGTCCGTATCTTGAACAGTCAAATAGTCCAGTTCCGCCAAACGGAAACGGGTCACGTTCAGATTGATCTCACTGCTTTTATTGTTACTGGGAAGCCAGACTTCTGAAATCTCGGAAGAAGCTTGTCGCAAGAAAGAAAGGGATTGAAGAGACAGAACTCCGGTCAGGCCGATAATAACCGCCAGAATGAAAAAGGCGATCGTGACTTTTCGATTTAGCGACATCTGCTGCATGAGGATTCTCCCATCATCATACAGATTTATCGGATTCGCTGGACCTTTCTATAACGATTTCACGCATCGGTCACAGAGCGAACACTGAATCTTGAGGTCCGTATCTCAAAATTAGACGGTTAAAATTCCAGCGCCCCAAGTGTGTGTGAAATAACACTTGAAATCTTATCTGCGCTTATCATTTCACGAATGATCTGGACATCTTTGCTAAATACGCGGTCCTTTTCTGCGAACGGTACTTTCTCGCGAATGGTCTCATAAGCAGCTAGAACTCCGGCAGCCGGTTTATGCGGTTTCAGCAAATCAATCGCCTGGCAGGCCGACAACATTTCCATCGCCACCACATTTTCAGCGTTGCGAAGAATCTGCACGAATTTGCGCGCGGCAATTGTTCCCATCGAGACGTGATCTTCCTTGTCCGCCGAAGTCGGAATGCTATCCACCGACGCCGGATGCGCCATAATTTTATTTTCACTGACCAAAGCGGCCGCTGCCACCTGCACGATCATATGACCTGAATTCAAACCACCTTGAGTGGTGAGGAAAGCCGGAAGCTCGCTCATTGCTGGGTTGATCAGTTTTTCAATTCGACATTCGGAAATATTGGCAACCGCACTCATGCTAATCGCCGCAAAATCCAAGGCAAAGGCCACAGGCTCGCCGTGGAAGTTTCCACAGGATAGAACTTTGTTTTCTTTCGCAAAAACCAAAGGGTTGTCGGTCGACGAATTGGCCTCGGTCTCCAAAACTTTCCAAACATAACCCAAAGAATCTTTCGCTGCCCCATGCACGGCCGGCATGCATCGCAATGAATAAGCGTCTTGAACGCGGTTGCAGTTGGCATGGCTATCTGAAATTCCGCTGGAAGGCCCCAGAAGCTTTAAAAGATTGCGAGCTGTCTTGGCCTCACCTGGATGCGGACGGGTCGCCGCGATCAGTGGATCGAAAGCCTTGCGTGTTCCGCGAAGCGCCTCTAAAGACATGGCGCCGGCCAGATCTGTCATCCACAAGAAACGACGAGCATCAAAAGCCCCCAACATTCCAACCGCTGTCATGACCTGGCAGCCGTTGATCAGGCTTAAGCCTTCTTTGGCCTTCAGAACCAAAGGCTCGACTTTTTTGGTGGAAAGAATTTTTTGAACATCGACAATCTTGCCATCGGCATCCCAGGCCTCGCCTTCGCCGATCAAGGCTAAGGCCAAATGCGAAAGCGGAGCCAAGTCACCGCTGGCCCCGACAGATCCCTGTGACGGGATCACAGGCGTAATATGTTGATTGAGGAATTCCAAAATCTTTTCGACCACTGCCGGACGAATGCCGCTATGTCCGCGCGAAAGGGCGTTCGCACGCAAAAACAAAATAGCGCGAGTCTCTTCCTGCGTGAAGGGTGTGCCGACGCCGGCTGAATGCGAGCGGATCAGGTTTCGCTGAAGCTCTTCAATCTCTGAATCTGAAATGCGCACGGAACTGAAGGCACCAAAGCCAGTGTTCACCCCATACATGACTTCGCCAGAAGAAATGCGGCCTTCGATGTAACCGCGGGACTCAAGCATTTTAGCTCGGGCTGATTCGCTCATTTTCACTTGCAGGGATCCTGGTTTGGCTTTCGCCACCATGCGAACCTGCTCGATCGTTACGGTTTCGCCTGTCAGTTCTACGATTTCTGCCATGTCCCTACTCCTCTGATGCCTTAAGAATTCTTCAATGTTGTAATCGCTTGAGCATAGTTTTTTCCAAAGACATAGCTTCCCGCCACCAGCACATCCACATCTTTTAGATGCGCAATGGTCTCGGCGTTGACGCCGCCATCGACTTCGATCAGGCACTTGAGCCCGCGCGAATCGATTTCTTTTCTCAAGCGATGAATTTTTGAAACTTGATCTTGCATGAAGCCCTGCCCGCCAAATCCAGGCTCGACGGTCATGACCAAAACCAGATCCACCATTTCCAGAAATGGCAGAATCTCTTCGATCCGTGTCCCCGGCCGAAGCGTGATCCCGGCTTTCACACCCAGGCTGCGGATTTTTTCCAGAACCGCTTTGGGATCTTTGGTGGACTCGACATGAATGGTGAGAATATCAGATCCCGCCTTGGCGAAGGCTTCGATAAAGCGCTCGGGCTTTTCAATCATCAGATGCACATCCAGCGGAATTTTCGAAACGCGCTTCAAGGATTTCACCACCGGCACACCGATGGTGAGGTTCGGAACAAAGTGTCCGTCCATCACATCAACATGCAGCCAGTCGGCACCCGCTTCTGTGACAGCTTTGATTTCTTTTTCCAGATTGGCAAAATCCGCCGACAAAATGGACGGTGCCACCAATTTAGTTCGCCCCAATCACATCTCCTTTTTTCAGAGGATAGCCCTTTAAAAACTCGCCCACCGCCATGCGGTTGCGCGATTCCGGCTGAACTGAAACCAGCGAAAGCGCTTTCGAGCCTGCCGCAACAACCAAAGAATTTTCAGTCACCGACAACACAGATCCAGGCGCGCCCTGGCCTTCAACCACCGATGTCTTATGAAGCTTTAATTTTTTCCCGCCGACAACAGTGTAAGTTCCTGGCCCCATGGTGAATGCGCGAACTTTGTTGTGAATCGTCTGGGCAGGCTCGTTCCAGTTTACCAACGACTCGGCCTTGTCGATTTTTTTCGCGTAAGTGACGCCACTTGGATCCTGTGGAACCGGCGCTAGATTTCCGCGCATGTAATCCATCAGCTCGAGATGCAAAAGCTCGGCACCCAAATGCGCCAGCTTGTCGTGCAATTCCATCGCCGTGATTTCTTGATCGAGCGTCACGCGACGCAGTCCCAGAAGATCTCCGGCATCCAGCTCTTTCACAACCTTTTGCAAGGTCACACCGGATTCCGAGTCGCCGTGCTCGATCGCGCGTTGAACCGGAGCGGCCCCACGCCAGCGCGGCAGGATCGAGCCGTGAATATTCACAGCACCATACGGAAAGAGATTTAAGAATTTGGTCGAGAGAATCTGACCGAATGCTACGACGACTGCGACTTCGGCGCTCCACTTTTGAATTTCAGCCAGAATAAAATCTTTGTTCACTGATTCTGGAGACAGCACCGGAATTCCCTGCGCCATCGCCAAAGTTTTCACCGGACTTGGTGTCAGCACCATCTTGCGTCCCGCAGGACGATCGGGCTGGGTCACCACGCCGACGACTTCAAAGTGCTCGTCTTGCAAAAGAGCTTTCAAAGAGACCAGAGCAAATTCCGGTGTCCCAAGAAAGCAGACACGGACTTTGCTCACGCTTTGACTTCTTCTTTTTCTTTTTCGGATTCTTTTTCAGGATAGCCGTGTTTTTTGATCGTGTTCTTGATCTTGTTGGATTTCACAAAGCTCAAGTGATCGATAAACAACGTGCCTTCAAGATGATCCATTTCGTGCTGAATGCAAATCGCCAGCAATCCATCCACTTTCAGAACATGAGATTTGCCGTCAACGTCCTGATATTTCAATTCAATGTACTTGTGCCGCTCGACATCTTCAAAGAACGACGGAACACTGAGACAGCCTTCGCTGAACTTGGTTTTGCCTTCGCCTTTGACGATCTCGGGATTAATGATCACCAGTGGCTGAGTGATTTTGCTTTCCAGTTCGGTCATCTCGTTTTTTTCGTGACGGTTTTCTTCGCGCGGACGCGTGTCGATGACCAGCATGCGAATCTGTTTGCCGACTTGGGCCGCGGCCAGACCGATTCCGTTTTCGGCGTACATGGTCTCCAGCAAATCCTTCGCGAATTTTTTCAGCTCGGGCGTGAAATCGACCACAGGTTTTGAGATCTCACGCAGACGCGGATCTGGGTATTTGAGAATTTCAAGAATCGCCATAAACACCTTCCACGAAAGCCCAGGACTGTATCAGCGTTTACACCCTTTTACCTAGGTAATGAAGCGCCGAGTTATCGCTTCGAAGCGTCCGCAAGACACTGTTGCAATTCAGGATCTGCAGCCCCGGGCTCCTGCTGCAATTGGGCAAGAATCATCTTCTCAAGAATCGCAGCCAAATCCTGCAATGCGGACTTCTGGTAGCTCCCCAAAGACGGCACATGAATGAACGTGTAAGGGGTCTGCGTGGCCTTCAGGTAATCCGCCATCTTGAACGCCACATAATTGCAAAGAAAAGCACCTGGATTTTGAGCAATACTGACCTGCGAACGCTGAGTCTTCGAAACGGCACAGAAAAGCTGCGGAACCTTCATTGAAAGTTCAATCTCATTCGGCAAATCGACTGAAATCTGCCGGCCACCCCAGGTGGTGCCCTCTTCATCTTGCACATATCCAGCATAATTTCGCGCCGTTTTGTTGAGCTCGGCCGAACCCGATTTTTCACCGAAAGAAATCACCAGCTCGGGCCGCTGATTCAGAGCCTGCAGACAGCCCTTCGCCGTTTCAAAGGCACGACTGTACTCGACCGGAATTTCACAAATGTGAACTTCGTGCCCCTGAAAGCTCAGGCTCTTTTGCAGAACCTTGACGACTTCGAAAGATGTATTGATGCTGCGATTTCCGAAGGGTTTAAACCCGGTCAGCAAAATGGATGTCGCCATCGACGCGAATGGCAGCAGAAGGAGACTCAGCAGGACGGCAAATTTTCTCATCCGGCGAATCTAGCATGGGTCGCGCAGAACACCGAGATGTCAGGATTTTGCGCAGCCATTTCTTCGAAACGTTCACAAAATTGACATGGAAAAAGGTGAAAGCCTGCGCTTATTTGCGGGCAGTAAACCAAGTCCCGATGACAGCCATGAGCAAATTGGGAAACCAGGCAGCGACGATCGGATTGATCTGCCCGTGTTTTCCCAGGGTCAGCGCCGAAGAATAGAAAATCCAGTAAAAGAAAACGACGCCCAAGCATAATCCCACATTCAGCATGGTGCCGCCGGACCGTGCGCGGCCCACCGAGAACGGAATTCCCACCAGGGTCATGACCATCGCGGCGAATGCAAATCCATATTTTGAGTGATAGTCGACTTCGTAGCTGACCGTATCCAGCCCCGCATCTTTATTGCGCTTGATGAAATCGCCTAACTCTTTGAGACTTAAAACATCGGCTGTGTTCGAAGACGATCCGAGGTCCTTGGCGTCCTCGGACATCACGATTGTTTTTTTGTCGAACGAACTGGTCAGCGGAAAGCTTGAGTCCTCGGTGAAAAGCGTGACCGAGCCGTTTTGCAGATTCCAGTTCTGATCGGCGAACTGAACTTTGTTGGCGGTGATCATCTGAATCAGGTCCCAGTTCTCGTTGAAATAGTAAAGCGTCAGCCCCTGCGCTTCGCGCGCCTCTTGGTTCAGCGTCTTGATATAGAAAATCGAATCCTTCGAGCGGTACCAGATCTTTTCGTTGCGAACCATCGAGTACAGCGACGGATTTTTTTTGATATCGCGGTAGAAGATAAAATTCTTTTGCTTGGTGAAGTTTGGCAGGACGCGGTCGCTCATCACAAAGATACCGGCCGAGATGACGGCCACGCCAACCAGAATCGCGCCGGTGACCCGAAGCAGACTCATGCCGGAAGCGAACAGCGCCACCAACTCGTTCGATCGGTTGAGTGTTGAAAGCGTGAAGATCGTCGCCAGCAAACAGGCAACCGGCCCCATGCGATAGACAATTTCCGGAAGCGAATAAGCATAATAAGGGATCAGTGCTGACGGAGCCGCATCTTTGTAAGTAACCAAGGTGCCCAGCGCATCGATGGTCAGGAACAAAGTGATAAACACAATCAGACCGCCCGCAAAGTACATCCAAAAAAGTCCCGAGATATAGCGATCAATCCGATTGAACATTGGAAAAGGTTAAACCTTGCTGGCGGCGAGTTCACCCCTTGCCACGCCGCAAGGTAGCGGATCACCGCAAGCTCATCGCAGAAGCCCATCATCCCGAAAGAATTGGCGGCAGAGGGGGATCGGCAAGATTGCGCAGAAATTTTTCTTTGCCTCGCTCGCGATAGACCCAAGAATTGAATTGCTTCAAGAATTTCTCTCGGGCCGCCTCGCCTTGGTTCGCTTCGATTTTATTGGCTTTGATATAGCCTTTCAGATTCAACTCTTCCAAACTGCTGGTCAGCACTCGAGTGAAAGCCAGCCCCTGCCAAAACCGCCCGAACTTCTTTCCACGTTTTGCACCCGTGATTTTCCGAGCGATCAGACAAGTGATCGCCTTTAAGAATTTCTGAAAACTTTCGCGGTCCTGAATTTTGATTTTCAGATGAATGTGATTCCCCACATTCGCCCCATCCGCGATCTGAATGCCAAATTTTTGAGCTTTCTCCTTTATGATCTCGCGGACAATCTGCCGATTCCGTGGCAGCAAGAAGCTCAAAGGCCCCTTCGCCTTATCTGATTTCAGATTGAGATGAATCCATCGCTTGGTGGAAAGCGGTCGCTCGAGCTTTCGATGCCCTTTCGTTTGAGCTCCCCCATGTTGAGTCCGCCCATACCGCCGTCGGGTCTTCGATTTATTAAAATATTCAAAAAGGTTCGTCTGTTTCATACAGTCGAAGGGCAATATATATTAAGACCTAAAAATGACAATAAAAATATGAATTAAAATCAGTGTTATTATATAGTTATAAATAAAGTGTATCGCCGGAACCTTCCAATATTTTGAAACCAATTGCCGACCGAAAATGCCTTCGCTGACGAGCCGTATGGACTCTGAACCCAGCTCATTGAGATGCCGGAAAGTAAATCTGACGAGGCCTTTTTTTTGGCCCCGCCCCAGCGAAGCTATTTTGCTGCCGCGGGACCGTCTTCGATACCGTTGAACTGAGATCTTCGGCCTCCATCATCCTCCCCCGCCCCCGAAAATATCTCCCCGGCTCGCTTGACTCAGGTCCGGAAAGAATGTGTACTTTCATTATGGCTTTACGCGTCTTATTGGCAGATGAAAGTTCGACCATCAAAAAGGTCATGCAGCTCGCATTGCAAGATTTTGCTGTCGAAGTGAAAGCCGTTCCAATCGGCCTGGATGTTTTGCAGGTCGCTCGCAGTTTCAATCCCGATATCGTGTTCGTTGATGTGCTTCTCGCCAAAAAAAACGGGTACGAAGTTTCTGCTGAACTCAAAGGCGACTCGATGCTCAAGAAAACTCCGATCGTTTTGATGTGGAGTGGGTTCATGGAGCTCGACGAAGCCAAAGCCAAGGCTTCCAAAGTCGATCGCCGTCTGGAAAAGCCATTCGATGCCGAGACTTTGCGCTCGCTTGTCAAAGATCTCGTCCCACCGCTTGAGAAAAACGTGATCTCAAACTTCCTGAGCTTTCCGGAAATGCCCGAGATGGTGGAAGACCAACCACCACAAGGTGCGAAAATTCCAAACTCACCATCTGCCGGAAGATCCTCTGGCGGAGGGACCTCACCTTCCCAAAGCGGAAGATCGCTTGGCGGCTCGCCCCCTGCTGGCGGACGAACCACGAATCTCAACCTGAATGATGACGCCGATTCAGAAGACCTGCAGTTCAATCCAGCCGGCGCTCTGCAGATGGAAGAAATCGAAGAGCCGGAAGAATTTCAATCCGTTCCACTTCCGAAGACCAATCCAATTCCTCAGGGCGCGAAAGCCGCACAACAACAGAAAGACGATTGGGCGCAGGCCGATCTCAGCCGCTACCGAATTGAATTGCCTCGCGAAGATGCCTTCACCTTGGACGAGGCGGATCTCACTCACACCTCGATCGCTCTCAGCTCGGGTGCCGGTGAAATTTCCCTGGACGATATCGACAGCCCCAATCCACAACCTCGCAAGCCGGCCAGCTCGAAAGCCCCGGCTTCGAAGACTTTCGCCCAACAGGCCACTGCCTCGGCTATGAGCTCTTTGGACCCGATGCGGGCCGAAGAATTGCTGCTGCAAGAGGCCCGAAGCGTCCTGGAAAGCGTCGCTTGGAAACTGTTGCCAGAAATTGTGGAACGCGTTGTTCGCGAAGAGCTGCAAAAGCTTCTCAAAGACGCCGAACGCCTGTAGATAGACCTTCTCCCGCCGGGAGAGGAAAAGACCCCATGAATTTATTCGATTTGATCCGCGCCGCCCTCAAAGAGGACATGCCAAATGGCGACCTCACAACTGAATCTTTGGCCCTTTCGCCTCGCCAAGGCCGAGCCAAACTGATCGCCAAGCAGGACATGGTTCTGTCCGGCACAGCCCCGTTCGAGCAAACCATGCTGACCCTCGAGCCGCAGGCGAAACTGAAATGGCATTTCGAAGAGGGCGACAAAATCCTCAACAAGCAAATCATCTGCACAATTCAAGGCGACTTAATTCAAATTCTCAAAGCCGAGCGCGTATCGCTGAATTTCTTGATGCACCTGTCAGGCATCGCAACTTTCACATCTGAATTCGTGAAACGCACGCAACCGCATGCAACCAAAATTCTCGACACCCGAAAAACGTTGCCAGGTTATCGCGAGCTGGAAAAGCGTGCCGTCCTTCACGGTGGCGGACAAAACCATCGCATGAACCTCAGCGACGCCGTTTTGATCAAGGACAATCACATCGCGGTCATGGGCGGAATCACGCCGGCCGTTCAGCGCACCCGCACGCACACTGAAGTGCCGATCGAAGTCGAGGCCCGCACACTGGAAGACGTGAAGGAGTGTATCGAGCTTCGCGTGAACCGAATCCTGCTGGACAATATGAACAACGACCTCACGGCCCAGTGTATGAAGATCATTCCCGAAGGCATCGAAGTCGAAGCCAGCGGCAACATGTCTTTAGACCGCGTGAATTCGGTCGCAGCTTTGGGTGTTCACTACATCAGCGTGGGTGCCTTGACTCACTCGGCTCCGTCTGCCGATGTCAGTCTCATGTTCCAATGGAATGAGGCTTAAAAATGTTTGCCGTTGGTGAAATTTCAAAAGAGTGGTGCGAGAAAAGCCAAATTCCAGTTTGGTTCGAGATGAGCACATCCAGCACCAACACGATTGCCAAAACCAAAACTATTTCCGAGCAACCGATCAGCCTGTACCTGACCAACCATCAGACCTCGGGCCGCGGCCGCGGCGACCACACCTGGAGCGACACCTCGGGCGGCCAGTTTCTAGCCAGCTGGGTGTTTCAAATGCGCCAGGCTCCTCAACCGGTTCTTTCACCAGCTTTGGGCTTGGCGATTTGGACCGCGATGAAATCATCGCTTCCTTGGCTGCCTCTCAGTCTCAAAGCACCGAATGATCTCTATCTCGGCGATAAAAAATTGGCCGGTCTTTTGATCGAAAATGTCGCCAGCGGAAATTCGCATCGCCTGATTGTCGGCATTGGCCTCAATGTCTGGAAATCTCCACCAGATGTGGCGACTTCAACAAGCCTGGCTGATCAATGCGCAAATGAACTGACACCCGAGCTCTGGATGAACGTGATGGATCGCTTGCTCTTGGAGATGAGCCTCGCCGTTTCACAGACTCGCGCGACGCTCAAACCGACTCAGCAAAAATCATTGCAGCAGGCTTTGAATCTGTTCCCAAGTCTCAGCAAAACTTACTCGAAAGTCGATGAGGACGGCAGCCTTTGGATGGACTCGCAGAAAATCAATTGGAGCGATCTCTAATGGCTCTCACTTTCACTCCCGAAGCCGAACTTGGCACCCGGCCACCGGATTTCAAACTCCCTGGTGTTGATGGAAAGACCTACCAGCTGCAAGACTTCCTGAATGGAAAACCACTGGTCGTGATGTTCATCTGCAACCACTGCCCTTATGTGAAAGCGATCGAAGACCGCCTCATCCACCTTGCGCAGGACCTCAAAGCTCAAAGCGTGAACGTGGTCGGCATTTGCTCGAACGACTGGCGCGACAATCCGGAAGACAGTTTCGAAAACCTGCAAAAGCGAGCGAAAGAAAAAAACTATCCTTTCACCTACCTGCACGATCCGGATCAAACAGCGGCGAAAAATTTCGGAGCTGTCTGCACGCCTGATTTCTTCGTCTACGATTCTCAAGCGCACCTCGCTTATCGGGGACGCCTGGACAATGCGTGGAAGGATCCCAAAGCTGTCACCAAGCGCGAGCTCTACGAAGCCGTGCAGACTTTGCTTAAAAACCAAAAAATTTCAGAACCGCAGACGCCTTCCATGGGCTGCAATATCAAGTGGACACTGATATGAGTGAGAAAAAACCTTTCCAAGTTCAAATTCGTTACCTGCTTTTACCTCTCTTGATCGCGATCATCGTTTTCGCCGTCTACATGATGAGCTACCTGGGCACGTTTAAGCCCGTGATCATTTCAGAAAAAATGGCGGGCCCTTTTCACATGGTTTACAAAACCCATATCGGTCCCTACCACAAGATCGTCCCGCTGATTGAAGAAGTCGAAAGATGGGTGAAAGCTCAAGGCTTGGACTGCCATTTGTCCTTCGGAGAATACCTGGATGATCCAAGACAGACCGAAGAAGTCCGCTTGCGATCTTTGGGTGGCTGCCTTGTCAAGCAGCCACTGGCGCAGCTGCCGGAAGGTTTCGAACAAAAAACTTTGCCCGAAAAAAAATATGTCACCGCGGTTTTCGAAGGCTCGCCGGGAATCGGACCTTTGAAAGTGTATCCGAAGGTTTTTCAATATCTCGAAGATCAACGCCTCAGCCGTGAAGACAGCGTGATCGAAGTCTATGAGATTCATTCCGAGCAAGCGATGACGACGACTTACTATTTTCCGCTGAAAAATCTTTAACACACATCGCCCGGACCTTGGTCTCAGTCGGATTGGAAAATCTTCGTTCCTTTGCTGGCAGTGGAAATCCTGGAGTTCAAGAATAAGCGAACAAAATTGACGACTCTCACACC
>CBIHPB010000083.1:0-12693 GCA_966211485.1 uncultured Bdellovibrio sp. | reverse complement strand
TACAAGTGAATCGCTATTACAAATCTAGAGAGAACTCTGAAGTTCAGCACGTCGAGTTCAGCGGTTTTGCAAACGTTATGAAAACCAACGGCGGTGAAACACTGTTCTTGGGCGGAATGGAACTGAATTTCCAAAACGGCGATATGGCAAACTGCCAACGCAACTAAGTTTTAAGAATGAAACTATTTAGGGTCCGATTAGCGATGATCGGGCTCTAAAATCTTGCCGATATAAAATTCATCGACATAGGCTCCGTTGATCAAGGCTGCTTTTTCTCGTCGGCCTTCAATCTTGTAACCATTTTTTGTATAGAGCTGAACACCGCGGTCATTGGCGACCCGAACTTCGGCCTCGATTCGATAAATTCCAACCTGTCGAAGATGCTCTTCCATTGTCTTCAGCAACAAGGCTCCGATTCCCGATCCCCACATCTCCTGACTGACGGCCATTCCAAATGCAGCAATATGCTTGGTCCAAGGATGAGTTGCGTTCTTTTGAAAACAACGGACCTGCCCAACGACCCGACTGCCATCAAAGGCAGCTATATGTACATTGACTGGGTGCTTACGGTAATCGGCCCAAAGCCTTCGCAGATCCTCAACGGACATCATCGGCATGCCTACATATTTCAGTGTGTGGGTCGAATCCTGTGCGACCTCGGCCATAAATCGAAGGCATTCCTCGACATCCCCATCCTGAAAAGACCGTAAAATAATCTCTTTTCCCTGATGAGGGCCTTTTTGAATCTGAATTTTTTTCGGGCTCAGCTCTGGCATAATCTAAAAGATAACATGTCGGTCCCAAGACTTGGACGAGATTCTCGATTGAGAGACATAAAACTCCGTCATCCCTTCTTATTTTCTTTTAAAATGCGATTGGCGCTGGCCCCGACTTTGAAATGACGTCGCCTGACCAATTCAGGTCCATAACAAAGGATAGAATATGAAAATCACTTCAATGTTAATGATGGCTTTGGCATCTCTGTTTGCCTACAAGGCTCGACCCGTGGCAATTCCGCAAATGTCTGTCGATCAAGTCGTAGCTCAGGTTGAAAGCCATCGCCTGATTGCCACCTGCGGCACAGGAACCCACGGCGGAAGCAACTACCAAACCAACCAAATTGTTTAATTCGGATCGTATATGACAGACGGGTTTTCAGCGGAAATCTCTGCACTTCAGGAAAAGCTAAATCTTTATCAAAATGAGGATCTGATTTCTCTAATGAAAGCCCGTCTGAATTTATCTGCTCGAAAGGCTGACTACCAATTTCGCGAGCTCAAAAAACTTCTTCTTGTTATCTATCTGGTTCAGGAAAAACGAGTTTCGCTTTCCTCTTTTCAAATCCTGCAACAAATGTCGAATCTGGATGAAACTTGGCACTTGTTCATTCTGATGACTCAAGATTATTGCCACTTCTGCAATTCAATTTTCGGCGTTTATCTGCATCATCAGCCTGAGTTACCCGCTACGCGATTAACTCAGTCGTCCACACAACCCCCATCAATCCGTGAACAGGTTTCCTTAGTAATGGATATATGGGGTCCTCAAACAATGCAGGCCTGGTATGTGCCACCTAAGCCTGCACTCTCTTCATACTTTCAAAAAATTAAGAACCAATTCCTTCGCTAATTCAAAGACTCAGGATTTCTCAGAATCAAAATCGCCGCGTGAACTTTTGCCAGATAGTGGCGATCGCCTTCATAGCCCGCGCGAATCAAGTCCCACACATTTCTTGAGCCTACTTTTTCGATAGCGTTTTGCACATTCGCTTCGCCCATATTGTAGGCCTGCACCGCTAACTGCCAGTCGTTAAAGCGCAGGGCGTTTGCGTTGAGGTATCTCATCGCTGCGTCTGTTTCCATGGTCACGTTCAGGCGCTCGTCGGTTTGCGGATCCACTTTCAAACCAAAGTTGCGAGCCGTCTGGCGGATAAACTGCCAGATGCCGGCCGATTTGATTTTTGAGCTGGGCCTCTCTGGTAGATTCTCATAGCCGGATTCAACAATTGGGATGGCCAAAAGCTCAGTCGGCAGTCCGTATTTTTGAATCTTGGCTTCGACGACGCTTCGGTGGGTTTCCAGGCGCTGCAAAGCATTTCGCATAAATTCGCGGCCTTCTTGGGTTCCCAGGTATCGATTCAGCTCAGCCAAAACCTGATCATTCAGCACGACCGGGAATTGGTTTCCCACTCGCGCTTTTTCGGCCATGGCTTCAGCTTGAGCCATTGTCACCCGTCGGTCTTGCACCCATCCGCTGGCGGCAAAGGCGCTGATCGCAAACAGGGCTGATAGTCCCACAGCCAAGCACACACCGATCGACCTTCTTTTTGTTTTTGCTTTTCCTTTTCCTTCACACATTTTCTCAATTCTCCTTCTGAGAAGTTGTCGGTCCGTGATGAAGATCAGGCCTGATGCGCAAACAGGCTGAGCCAAATTTCGGACCGTGGTTTGCGCCACCTCGACGAGGCAGCGGGCATAATCCTGAGACGGGACTTTTTGCAGGTCGACCAGAGTCTCGTCACAGGCAAATTCTTGAAGTTCACAAAGCCATTGATTCCACAAATACACCGCCGGATTCCAAAAACAGAACCAGCGTAAAAACCACATCGCATACACCCACTGGGTATCGCCTTGGCGATGATGCTGAAGCTCGTGCAGCGCCGCCATTTTCAAATCTTGAGACCGCGACAACAATCGCATCGGTAAAACAATCTGCCGACGACCCGGCCACCAAAATGAGAATGGCACCTGAATCTGCTCGTGCACGAAGATATTCACTTTCCGGAGGCTTCGAATGCGGTAGGAATTTTTCTGAATCTTGTAAAGCCGATACCAATCCCGCAGCATCCATCCTGCTGAGATCAGAAACAACAAAGCCGCAATCCAGAACCAAACACTGACGACTGTCTTGGAGTTAATCTTCGCTGCACTTGAAATTCCGATCACATCTGAAGTCTCGACCGCAACAGTGCTTGCCGCCTTCGATACCGGAGCCCACTGCTGAACCGGTGGTTCAAAAAACTGAGCTTTCGGAAAAAATGGCTGCAGTCCACAGATCAGAAAAATTCCACCGATCGTCAGATACTGCCATCTCAAAAGCTGAGACGAAGCCCAAGGTTGCTTCACCCATTTGGAAACAAAATCCAATCCTTTCCAAACGGCAAACCCGATCAGGATCAGCAAATTTAAGTTTGAGTAGATCTGCAGAGCTTGCGAAAGGCTCATGACTTTCGCTCCATTTTTTGAATCAGGTTCTTCAGCTCGGCCAATTCGTCGGATTTGATTTCAACCGAGCCCAAAAGCTGACGCACCAAAGCGACTGGTGTGCCATCGAACACTCGGTCCACCACATCGCGCACGGCTCGTGCTTCGTATTCGGTTTTTTTCAGCTGTGGAATGTAGATATGGCCACGGCCCTCTTTGCGGGTTTTCAGCACGCCCTTTTGTTCGAGAATACGCAGAATTGTTGAGACAGATGTGTAGGCGAGATCCCGCTCGGCAGGCAATCCTTCGATCACATCGTTGACCGAGCCTTCGCCCCGCTTCCAGAGAATGGTCATCAGCTCGAGCTCGACATCTGTCAGCATTTTCAATTCCGCATCCCTGGTCTTCGTTTTGGCCATAACAATCCCCTTCGAAATCAAAGTTAAACTAATTTCTTAGTTGATAACAACTAATAACTTAGTTTTACGCCTTCGGTCGAGCTTTTTAAGCGCAAAGGGCCAAGATCACAGAATTCAGACCTTCACAAGTTTGGCAAAGACAGTTCGCCCCTTCTTCACATCGGTTAAGACATTGGGACTTTCTGTTCGATCTAAGATCTCAATATGAAATTATTTTGCAGGTTTTTTTAAGGCTCTAGAAGGGATGACGAACTTCAACGGGTGCGCTTTATCCCCGACCGATTCCATCCGTTTATTCTAGTAAGAGGTGAATATGTCACAAACAAAAGTTTTGATTATCGACGACAATTTGGATGTGGGATGCGGTCTTAGCGACTTGCTCTTTCCTTATTATAACGATGTCACTTTTATCGAGCACCCCGGCCGAGCCCTTGAATCCATTCAATCGCGCACTTATGACCTCATCCTGATCGATATTCAAATGCCCGGAATGCCCGGCACCGAGCTCGCACGCCGAATTCGCGAATCGGGAGTGCTGACACCGATCGTATTCTTGACAGGCCTTGTGACCAAAGAAGTGCTTCGCACTGCAATTCGCCTTGGGGTTATGGACGTCTTAGATAAAACGATTCCCTCGGAAGATCTTTTACAAAGCCTGGAAGCAGTTCTTGAGCGCGAGAAGAAGAGAGATCAGTACAATCGGGATGTTGTGCAGGCAAAGTAGTTCGGAAAATTAAACAGCGTAATGATCGACGGCGGCTCCACTTTCGATGTGCAGCAGCTCTTCAAAGGTCTTTTCGATATAGATGGCTTCGTTCAGGTCACTGGCCGGGCAAAGTTTTTCAAGTCGCCCGTCTTTGGTGTGCAAATCCACGCCAAAGGCAAAGCGCGGTCGGCCTTCATTTTTGGCTGGGTCCATTCTCCAGACAGTGAAGCTCGAGATTTCATCTGTGCGGTAAACTTTCATTGAGCCCCAGTAAATAGGCGATGTTCCGACCACGACTTTATCGTTCTTCAGCATAATGGTCGTGACGTTGAACAGCTCTTGAAGCGCACGGTAAAAGAGAGCAAATCCAATCAGGCTTAAAATTCCCAAAGCCATGGCTCGGCCTATGATCTCTTCGTGCTCGTGATGATGAAGGCTATAGATCCAATACAGACCCGCCCCGCAGGCGAGGTTCCATAGGAAGGCTGTCGCCACCAGATACTTGGTGTATTTCGAGCGCCAATGCTTGTGAAGAATGGAAATCGAGCCCTCGCGCTGAAGCACCACGTGCTCGCTAGGCTTGACCAGGTTCTTATCGAAGCTGATGTGGGCTGTGTTTTCACCGCGGGAAAGAATGGGCATCTCGTGCTTGCAAGCATGACAGATCATGGCCTGACCGGCATTGACGTCTTCCAGCTTTAATTGCACCTGGCACTGCTCGCAACGAACATCCGCCAATTGAAACAAAAGGCCCGCGAACTTCATTCTTCAGTTCCTTTAAGGAGTGCTTGTCCCATCTTCTATTATAGTCGAGGACTCGCACTGACAGTTATCACTTTTATCGGCAGAAACTGTCTAGGCTCTGACAGGAATTTTATATCCCCTTAATCTCCGGATCGACCAAAGGCTGGATCAGGACAAGGGCTCAACCAATGACGGCGAGCCATTCTCAAATTGAAACAGGCCTCGCGAAAGATTTCTGGATCTCCCGTTTAGTTCTTCGTCATTTCAAGCGAGAATATGGGACATGGAAGAAATGGAATCGCTGGGCTTTTCATTTTCAATGTCGACGATCATCGCCGGTCTCATTTTCGGAGCGATCGGACTATATGCCTATCGCTGGGGGAAAAAACGCGACAACCGCTATGTCTATTGGACCGGCATCACCATGATGGTCTATCCGATGTTCATCCAAAGTAACAAGCTCACATGGTCTATTGGACTGGCCCTGTGCGGAGTCCTCTACCATTACTGGTGGGCCTAATCCAAGTCACCTACTCGTCGACTAAAATATGCGCGCCAGGTTGCTTGCTGGTGGAATTGTTTTTCATCTTCTCATACTGATCGGTTTCGTGACCCAAATCCCAGAAAAGTCCCCAGCTCGCCCCGCCATGATAGTCATTGTAGCGCTGTTGAGCATAAGGCAGATGCGGTCCCGAATAGAGATCCTTGCCGCCAAGGTCGAGGAAAAAAGCCATCGAGTTTTGAGAAGCGACACCGAGACAGTGCTCGCAAGTTTTATAGCGGTCATTTCCACTGCGATCTTCGAATAAAGTCAGACTGAGATCCCAAGCCATTCCTTCGCCGACAAAACTTGGCGAAAGATAAGTGTCATCTC
Organism: uncultured Bdellovibrio sp.; assembly: GCA_966211485.1. Lineage (GTDB taxonomy): Bacteria > Bdellovibrionota > Bdellovibrionia > Bdellovibrionales > Bdellovibrionaceae > 21-14-0-10-47-8. Next base: position 6,747 of record CBIHPB010000083.1, on the reverse strand, counting down.
CGCCCACATCCAAGAAATTTCCCACCGCATAGTGAGCGGCAAATCCCTGACTGTATCTGGCGCTTTGGTAGGTGTCGCTTTGCTGTCCGTCGTTGACTAGGTTTCCAAGGCCGAAATAATATCCGCCGCCCAAAGAGAAAGTTCCAGATTCAAACTGATCGCCCCCATCGCCGTCATAGAGTAATCCCCAACCGCCCGAGACAAATCCGCGTAATCCCACACCCACACCCTGCGACCATCCATCGAACTGCCCTGGATCTCCATAGGAAGAAGGCGAAGCCCCTTTGCTGAAGTAGCGATCTGAGCCGTGCGCATCCAGCAAAATTCCAAGACCACCAGCGATGCCCACGCCTTGACTGAAAATCGCACTGGTGTATTGATCCTGTCCCTGGTTGTCGATCAATGCCGAAAAGCCCGCGATTGATGAGCCCATCGTATACGCATGACCGCGATAAATATCATTGCCATCCAAATCGATCAGCAGACTGGCACCCATAAAGCTTGCGGACAATCCAGCATCACCGCACTGATAGGTGTCATCGCCAGAAAAATCCATCACGACACGCGTCCGGAAAAATCCGGCGGCCAAGGTCCAAGGATTGGAAGCTTCGTAATGATCTTTGCCAGACAGATCGATGATATTGGCGGTAATATCAGGATAGAAATCATCGCCACCCAAATCCAAAATCAAAACCGGATTTTCGCCCGCATACGGAGCATAGTCGTCATTTCCACAGCCGCCGATCAGAATCAAACCTTGCGCCGTCTTGAATTTTTCAATGCCCTTGCGGCCTTGCTGACACTGACCGCGCGCCCAGGCCAGCAGATGCTGTCGCTGATCTAAGAAAGCCTGAAACGGCAAAAGGGATTTTCCAAGTTCCGCGATCTTCAGTTTTTGAAACAAAGGCATCAGTTTCAAATTGCGCTGGCGTCGATCCAGATCCTCGTCGTCATGCAGATACAATCCCTTCAACAGTCCATCCGTGATATCGCCCGCATGAGCTTTGAGCTCTTGCATTTCGGCTGGCGACAAATCACGATAAGCTTTTTGCAAAAGAAGCTCACTTTGCGCCAGGATTTGTGTCGCAAGATTGAGAACGCCTTTGGCCGAATCCAAACCAACTTTTCGACCGGCTTGTGACGTTTCGATTTCAAGGCCGACCGTCTTTGCCAGTCCGACCAGGCAACGATCAACCACCTCACTGCCCGCGCAGGCACGCGATTTTTCCAGCAAAAGATTTTGGAAATCTTGAATACGCTCGGGATTTTTTTGCAGAAAACTGACCACAGCCAAACGACGAGCATCCGTTTCCGCCGCTAGACTGGCCAATCTTGATTTCAGGTCGTCAAAACTTTCCTTTTCCTTGGGTTCGGTCACCCAGCGCCCGATTTGCGTTGATAATTTTCCATCTTTTCTGAGACCCGGCCATTCATTGCCAACTGTGACAGCCTGGTCACCATAGTCCCATCTCTTTCCCTGTGTCCGGACTTCGAAATCCAGAATTTCACTGCTGATCGTCCACTTGGCGGTGAGCTCGGCCGGAGCTTGAGGATTTAATTTCTTGTACAGTTCCTTCAGATCGGGACGCTCGCCAACTTCAAGGGATTTTTCTTTTTCACCCGTGAACTGGGAAATGGTTTGCAACTTTGGACGCAGGACTTGGAAGCGAACTTTCTCGCCGATCTTCGATGCCGCCAGCTTTTGATTCATGTCGGTGACGGATTTATCTGACAACTGCCGAAAGCTTTCGCCCTGAAAACCGATCAAGATATCGCCATTTTGCATCCCCGCTTCCGCCGCCGGAAAAAATGGAAACACGATTTCAATTCGCAGACCTGAATCTGCGCCGTTGGCCAAAGGTTTGGCGAAATGCACGACCTCGGGGTCAAAGCGGACTCCGAAGGCTGGCTTCTGTGGCCCATCTTTCAGCTCCGAAACAACCGTTTGTTGAGCACAGCCAGCAAGAACAATCGCCCAGACACTGGCCACTGCAACCCTTTTCAAGACATGAAACAGACTTTTTTGCATAGAGCTTATGCTAAGTGTGAGGTGCCGAGCTTTCAAAGATCGACAAACAGTGTCGAGAATGAATTTTCTCCCCGAGAGAGATTGACGGAAGGCCGTGAAATCAAGTCAAGTGAAGGGCTATCAACTAGGGAGGACTTCGATGAAAAAATTAATTCTAACAGCAGCGATCTTGTTCGCAGGCGCAGCCCAGGCAGCCAACGGTTCAATCACCGGTCTTTTGGGATTTTCGCAAAGCGCTCTGAACTTTGGCGTGAACTATGAAAACCGTCTGGACAGCACATTCGGAGCCGGTGGATTCTTCCATTACTCTTCAGAAAAGAAAGACGCTTTCAAAAACCAAACAATGGCTTTCGGTGCAATGGCTCCAGCTCACTTGTTGGACAGCTCTCGTCTGGATGCTTATGTCGCTCCAGGTTTCGCCGTTCTGATGATCAAAGGTTTTGATGGCAGCGCATTTGGCAAAGACGATCAAACCACTTTTGGCCCAATCTGGAAAATGGGCGTTCTGTTTAAGCTGTCATCGACTTTGAAAGTCGGTCTCGAGCAGACTGAGCTGATCAACTGGTTCACAGATAAAGCAGCACCAGATGGCTCGTACACAAACGCAGCATTGAACTTCTCGTTCTAAGATCTAGAGAAAAATTTGAAATGGAAAAAGGACTGCTGAGAAGCGGTCCTTTTTTTTGGGGTTTGTAATGGTCATGTAGTGTCTGCGTCCTGCAATCGGGGCTCTCGCACTCCGAAGGCCAAGCAAAATAAAAAACCCCGGTTCGCACGCAAGCCGGGGTTTTCAATCGCGACGTCCGTGAAGGACGAGCGAGTATTGTCTGAATTCTAAGTCAGCCCTCGCGGATTTGCAGGTCCCGAACCTCGAAGCATTCCGACAACGAAGCTGATCAATGCGAGAATCAGGAAAACAAATAACAGGCCTTTCCCGATATCCATGGACACGCCGGCAAATCCCGTAGCGCCGAAAATAATGGCGACTAGCGCCAGTACGAAAAACACAAGTGCTGCTCGAAGCATAAAGACCTCCTACTGCTAAAAAGTGCAACGACAAGGCCATGTTAAGCCAAGGGCCATCTCCATCTTAATGCTCTGAGGGTCAAAACGCCGCTATCGAAGGGGTGATTTGTGCCTCAATGTGTCGTTTGTCTGAAATCACCTGCCCTTGGCTTGGCGTGAAGTTTGGCACCGACATTGCCTCTTCTCTCTCCGTAAGAACCAGAAAATTCATCCTATTTCACGAAGGAGGATCCGATGAATGAACAAGCGATTAAAGGAAAGTGGCGTGAGATCAAAGGTGAAATCCAAAAAGTCTGGGGAGACGTCACCGGAGATGATCTCGATAAGACCGAAGGAAATATGAAATCCGTCGCCGGTATGATTCAGCAAAAATACGGCACAAAACAAGATGAGGTTTCAAGAAAGCTGGATGAAATCGTCGATCGCTTCGGGCACGAGGCTTCCAGCACAAGTGAAGATGTGAAACAAAAAATGAGAAATAAAATGTGAGGTGCTTATGAAAAAGTTGATTATGGCTCTCACCTGCCTGATGTGTTCAGCGGGCTGGGCCCAATCTACAACAACAAATACAAATACCGATACAACGACTTCAAGAACTTATTCGGAATCGACAACTCCAACTAAGGACACCAGTGGATTTTTTCTCGAGCCGGCTATTTTCGGTGCCAGCCAGGATACCGACTTTAAAGCCAGCATCGCCGGAAACGACAACACCGGAACGTCACGCGGTTTTGGTTTGGATCTCAAACTGGGAGCTCACTTGTCGGAAATCTTCTTTCTTGGAGCCGATGCTCGATATGAGCGCTCAAGATTCGCCGACTCTTCTTACTCGGATGTCGACGCCAACACTTACAACTGGGGACCTGTGGTCGGATTCCAAGCACCCTACTTCGGAGCTCGTGTCTGGGGTACCTATGTGGTGGATGGAATTTCGGATCCAGACTCTGGGACGCAGGGATTGGATTTTAAATTCAAAGATCCCTATGGATGGCGCGTCGGTGCAGGCATTCGGCTGGCTTCGGTTAGCTTGAACGTCGAATACGAAGATCTGACCTACCGAACAACTGAGGTTCAGTCGATCGGTGGATTCGGAGTCGGACAAAACACAGAAGCCGATCTGGCTCAACGCGGATTCGGTCTCAGTGTCGGTTTCCCAATTGAATTGTAACCAAAGGAAGGTCCCAAAACCTTTTTCCAAAAATCCAAGGGAGGATAAGAAATGGAAAAAACGATCAACTCAACAGTCGATAACATGAAGAGCGCTGCCAGTGGTGTTCGCTCGCAAATCAACGACGCCAAAAGTTCGGCTGTCGACTATCTGAAAGATAATTTTGCAGCAGTCCGAGATACCACCGAGCCTTATCTGGAAGACGCCGAAGCCATGGTGAAGCGTCATCCATTTTATGCATTGGCTGGAGCCATCGCGGTTGGCGCGATCTTCGGTGCAATCCTAGCTCGACCATCTCGGTAATTAAAAGGAACACACTATGTTGATGAAAGTCATTTCACTTGTGATGAGTTTTGTGATGGGCCGAGCGGCCCAGCCGCGTGATACTCAAACCAGCTTTCTTCTCAATATGGCCACCATGGCCACGCTGAGAAGAATCGGAATGGTATCCGCAGGAGCAGTCGCTGGAATCGTGATTTTTCTTGGGGGATTTTTCACGATTCTGATCGACATGATTCTGTCCACAAGGGCGGCCGACCAATTGGCATTTTCGCAAGCTTCACTCGTCGGATTTGCTTTGATCATCATTTCATTTCTGCTCGAACTGGTCCTTTTCAGCAAAGGCAACTGGGAGCCCATCGTGGTTCATCAGGAAGAAGCCGAGGGCCAGGCGAAGAATCAACCGATTGCCGATGCTCTCGCGGATTTGATTCGCGACTACACGATGGAGCGCCGAGCGGCCCGTGAACAACGAAGCGAACAGATGTCCACCACATCTGCCACTTCCGCGGCGGCAAGCCCCGCCTACAACTAGAGCAAGCTGCAAGCGCGGAGAGGCCCCCTCCTCTCCGCACTTCTTTGAACCAAAGGTTCAACTAACGAATTACTGGACCACCCGCCGGTTTATTCAAAGCCCAATCACGCCGATATTTCGGTGATGGATTCTCTTGTCTTTTGAAGGAGGCCGCTTTGAAACAGTGGGTGAAAAAACTGTTGGAACAATTCGAAATCCCAGCCGGTGAATCACAGGCTGGACCTACGGTTGAGATTTCGGAAGAAAAAGCCACGCTTTTGCATCTTATTGACACCTACAACAAGCACCTGATCGAAATCGATTCCCAGCCCGTGCGCCGTGTGCGCGAAATGCTGGACGAATTCGCCAAAGGTCTAGCTCATCCCGATCCTGAAATGGTGGCCAAAAACCTATTTCGCTTCCGTCAATTCTTTTCAAGCTATCGCATTGACGAGTACACCTACGTGCAAAACACCTTCGATGATTTTAAAAACATCATCTGGGATTTCGCCGACCAGCTGGGCGAAGACGTCCGCTTCGAGCAAAGCAAGGACTTTGAGGTGAAACAACATCTTGATGGCCTGCGTGAAGCCGTCGAAAGCAATTCGATCGAAGGCCTTCGCAATAAATCCCGCGAATTCATCGATTCCTACATCGAACTGCAAAGCAAAAAAGACGAGCACCGCACGCGCCGAATCGATGCCATCCAAAAAAATCTTTCGACTGTGAAAAAGCAGTTGATGGACGCCAATCAAAGCATGCGCGAAGACCACCTGACGGGCGCTTACAACCGCAAAAGCTTTGACGAGCAGATTAAAAAATTTATCAGCATGCGAAACTTCGCCCCCAACTCGGTGACGATGATTGCACTGGATATCGATTTCTTTAAAAAGATCAACGACACTTACGGACACGATGTCGGCGATTTCATTCTGAAGGAATGCGTGAGCCTCTTGAAATCAGTGTTCAGCCGCGAGCATGATTTCCTGGCCCGAATCGGTGGCGAAGAGTTCGTCGTGATCCTCCCCGACTACAAAGTCGAACACGCGGTCAAAAAGGCTGAAGAAGCCATGGCCCGTATCCGCAAGGAAGTCTTCATCCAAGGCCAACACCAAATCCGTTTCACGGTCTCCATGGGCATCGCTCAGCTCTTAGAGAAGGAAACCGGAGAGCAATGGCTGAAACGCGCCGATACGGCCCTCTATCAATCCAAACAGACCGGCCGAAACAAGTACACGATTGCAGAAGGCCATCTGAAGAGCGTGGCTTAATCTACTGCCACGCTTGAGATCTGACCTCCGAAAGTCTGCCAATGTCGATTCACGATTTTGATCCTTCTTAGAACGGTGAACTTCTGAACATTGCTTAGAGAGCAAGTTTTCCTGTTCTCCTCTAACAAAAACATGAAGTTACCTCCGAATAGCCCTGCAAGCCGATTAGAATCATCGCCATCATGATTTGAGAAACCACCACAAGAAAGCCCCTAGCTTTGCTCTGTGCCTGGCCACGGCCTTGCAATCTTCATCAAGGATCCGGGGGGATTGAATGAGTGCACGTCACATTTTGATACTTTTGGTTTCGATGGCCACCATTCCTTTTGCGCAAGCAGGTGGACCTACGAAAACGGTCAACACACCACAAGGACTGACGGTTCAAGTTGTATCGCCAAGTGAAACGAAGCTCTCTTGGAGCGTGAGTGGGACAAAGTCCTATATCTCAATCGAGAGAGCC
>CBIHPB010000082.1:0-12749 GCA_966211485.1 uncultured Bdellovibrio sp. | reverse complement strand
GCGACCCTGGGAATCACAATCCCATGCTCTACCAACTGAGCTACGGCCACCACATTGGATCAAAAAGAGCACTAGTTATAATGAAGGCCGCGACACTCGGCAAGGGTTTTGTCACCTGGCGAAATGCCATTAATTTCAGCACTTTCGCCCTCAAGAGCCATCTAAATGAGCTTGAACTGGCCCTCGTTTTGCGAGTGGCGCCGCTTATTTTGTTGCTCCAAGGCGGATTTCGTATTTGCGGCCTTCTGGGGTGGAGCGGACTCCGGCGGCTAGGAATGTGGAATCTGTTAGTTTGTTGACGATGCCCCATGCTTTTTCGTTGTAGCCGTTATTCAGTCGTGTTTTTTCGAGGTTCAAGGTCCATTTGCCGTCATTCAGATCTTTGATCACGCCCAGTGTGCGGGCCGTGGTTGCGTCCGGATAAAGTGGATTATTTTTGAACTTGGCGCCGTTATAGAAAACTTTGTATCCGCCTTGTGGATTTTCATAGGCGATGCCCGAGTTGATTCGGACTTCCGATTTTTCGGGGAATTTGATTTTCGAAATCGCTCCGTTGACGGTCCAGCGGTCGGAAAATTTCTTGGTCATCATCAGTGTTACGCCTGGAGATGAAGGCTGCATGTTTTCACCAAAATTTTCGGAATGGTGAGCTCCGGTTTTGTAGGCGGCAAGCGCTAATGTTTCAAAATTTTCGTTGTTCAAATCAATTCGGAAAGCTTTTGCACTGCGAACGCGGGTGATTCCGCGCAGTGGGCTGTTGTCGTCGATTGGCATGCGTGAATCCAAAGAACCTGTTTCGATATCCTGAATTCCCAAGGTTGCTCGTTTGATCACAGTTGCAAATGGGATTCCGGATTGTGGATCCACATCCAAAATTACTTTGGCTTCGTGGAAAAAGTTATTCCAGTCCGTTTTGCCTTGGGCGATCGGAGCTTTGAATTTTGAGTCTTCAACTCGCAAAGCTTCGTTGACTTGGAAAGTGCCTGCGAGGGTCCAGGTGCCAAGGGTTTGCATGGAAACAGGTAAAATATTTTTCGCGACTTCGGCGTTCACTTCGACGGCCGGGCCATCGGTTGCAAACTTTGGTTTTTCGCCTGGAGATTTGCTGAGATCGAAATCGACTTCTCCGGTGACGTCCACTTTCGAAAAGGGACCGGCGGCAAAAACAGAGGGCGAAAGAAGAGTGAGGATCAGTAGGATTTGGCCGCGATTCATAAAGTCTCCGGATTTGAGAGTCGTTTACCCTTTGAAATTGCAGACCGGGTGCCAAGAGGACTCGGCTGATGCAGCTCTAGGCGCCTCCACAAGGTGCTGACAACGCCGTGACAGACGGCCAGGGCAAGTCGGGCGAGAGGCGAGCGCATTTTTGTAACCGCCTGTCGAGCCTCTAGTCTTGATCTTGGCTCTGTCTCATTTTGAGACAGGCTTGAAAATTTGACCCGCTTAAATTCTAACAGTGGTGAGCTTGGATAAAGTCCGTAAAATGCCGTCTATGCGCTTGCTCCGCATCACCCTTATTTTGTCGTGGACGTTGTCCGCTCAGGCCGTCCTGTCTGCGCAGGCTCCCTTGTGCATTCGTGCGCAAAGTGTTCCGGGGATTGGATCCCGCGTTTGGGGATTCGTGAAATCTACCGCCAAGGTTCTACTGCCGGGCTCATCAAAAATGGATCAGGTCCTGGAAGCTTATGGTGGGCTGGATCGCAGTCTTGAAAATCCGGCGGTCGAAAAAGATCTGATGTCGAGCTTTAACTGGCGATACGCCAAAAGCAAATATCAAGACATGCGGGAAAAATCTGAAGCGATCTTTCGTCTGCAAAAGGGATTGAAAAGTCTTCGCATCGAGGCCGATTTCACACTCAGTCCAAACTTAAACGAGACCCAGCGCCGTCAGCAGCTTGCTTTGATGAGCGACGCCTATATGGCGATGCAAATCGATCCCGAGCTTCGCGGACTGGATTTCGAGCAACGGGCTTATGCCCGCGTTGCAGCGACGGCCTATCTGAAAGAATCAGGACTTTTGCCTGAAAATTTCAAATTCAATCCCATGGAAAATCCAGCGGGTGCGAAATTTCAGCTGGACTCGCGAGGCGGCTTTGACATCTATCTTCAGCTCCAGCGCTTTGCAAATCCAGACAGAAATGATGTCCGGGACTATGAGACGGGTGTGATGAAGCAGTGGACCTGGTGGCTTTCAACCACCGATATCCCGGCGGCGCAATCCCGAAGTCCGCTGCGACTGCTGCATGGCCAAGAGGCGACACGCATGATTCATTGGCTGGATGTGAATCCCAGTCGTGGGGTTCCAGATTTCGAACAAGTTCGAATCGCGCAGAACATGATCGGCGGTCGCACGGTTTCATTTGAAGTTTTGTTGCGACAGGCGGATGGGTCATGGAAGCCCTTGATGTTCCAAGTGGAAGAAAATCATCTGATCCCGGTCCAACGTGTGAATGGTGAGGAGCGAAAACAATTCTGTCTTCGCTGCCACACGGGACTGAATGCGGGAATTGCTCGTCCCATGCAGGTCATTCGCAGTGAAGATGAATTGGCCAATGAGCTTCGAGGTCTTTCGAATACGACGATTCCACGTGGATTTATTTCGGATCTTTTCTCGAGGTAGATCGTCAGTCCGCGAGACTTTTGCCGCGGGCTCGTAAGATCGCCTCGCTGACCCACAAAGGCCCAATCAGCAAAAACGCGATGTCTTCAAAGAAGCTTGGTTTTTTGCCTTCGATCTTGTGTCCGTAGAATTGTCCGATCCAGGCCAGGATAAACACAGCAATTGAAGTCGCCAGAATCTGCGGCGGATGGAAGCTCACGTAAATCCAAAACGGCAGCAGCATCAAAAGACTGGCTGCGAAAACCTTCCAGTTTTTAAAGCGCAAGTAATAACCCAAGGCAAAAGCGATAAATAAATGCGCCCAATTCAGCGATCCGAAAAATTCCGGATGCGGCAGGGACCACAGCATTCCCAAAAGACTCCACTCGATCAACGGCACACAAATCTTGTGGATCGCCTGATTGCGGGGGTTCTGGTGTGACTCGCCATATTTTTCAAGCAACAAGCCAAGCTGCGACATAAAGAAATTTTCTCTCTCGGCGGGGAATATGGCAAGCTTTGTCTGATGTTGAGACGTTTCGCTTTTATTTTATTTATGCTGAGCTTGGCTCCAACCGCAAGGGCGACGAAAGCTCGTGAAAAGGCGCTGCAAACCGATGAGCTTTTGCTGAATCGGATCACCAGCAATCGGGACAACAAAGATCTGGGATTTCCGCTGGTCGATCAAAAAGATCCCAAGCTTCCGTTGGAAAAATTGAAGCTGCCGGAAGGTGTGCAAGTTTCGGTTTTCGCGGTGGTTCCCAATGCACGGTCTATCACCTTGGGTGAAAAGGGTGAGGTCTTTGTGGGCTCGCGACGCTCGCAAGTTTACCGACTTTGGGATCCGGATCTGAAAGGCAAAGCCGATCGGGTCGAGATTTTGTTTGACGGATTGAATAGCCCCAATGGTGTGGCTTACCGGGATGGAACTTTGTACATCGCCGAGATTCCACGCGTGCTGAAAGTCCCCAAGGTCAACGAGACCAAAAGGAAGGATCTCAAGTATGAGGTTCTGCCGCAGAAGTTTCCAACCGATGGTCATCATGGCTGGAAGTTTATCCGCTTTGGTCCCGATGGCTGGTTGTATGTGCCCGTCGGAGCCAACTGCAATGTCTGTGATCCCGGCACCGAATACGCTCGCATCTTCCGAATGGATGTGAATGGCACAGCCAAAGAAGAGGTGGCGCAGGGAATTCGCAACACCGTGGGCTTTGATTGGGATCCGGCGACGAAAGAACTGTGGTTCACCGACAATGGCCGCGATCTTTTGGGCGATGATCTGCCGCCGGACGAGCTCAACAAAGTCACCAAAAAATCCGAGCACTTTGGATTTCCTTATTGCTATGGAAAGGACATTCAGGATCCGCAGTTTAAAAAGCCGTGTGATCAATTCACGGCTCCGCAAACCAATATTCCAGCACATGTGGCGGCTTTGGGGATGCGGTTTCATAAAGAGTGGATCTATTTTGCCCAGCATGGATCATGGAATCGATCGGTTCCGCAGGGCTATCAGATTGCGCGCGTGAAAGTGTCCCAGGGAAAAGCACAGAAGCTGGAAACTTGGATCGAAGGCTGGTTGCAAGACGGCAAGCCCTGGGGTCGTCCGGTGGATGTGCAGGAATATTTTGATGGCTCGCTTTTGGTTTCCGACGATTACGCCGGCGTGATCTACCGGGTGCAAGGCCTGTAGATGAAGTATGTGCCCCGCATTCTCTTCGAAGTCGAGCTCGAGTACACTCGCAGTCGCGGGCCCGGTGGGCAGCATGTGAATAAAACCAACTCGGCCTGTTTGGCCAGATGGAATGTGCCAGGTTCCGTTTGTTTCAGCGACGAAGACAAAATGATTTTACTCTCCAAACTTCGTCTGACCACAGACGGGGATTTGATCCTTCGCAGTGACGAATACCGCGATCAAGAGATGAACCGCAAAAAAGTACTGGAAAAATTGGAATCCGTGATCGAGCGAGCTTTCTTTGTGCCGAAAGCTCGCAAAGCAACCAAACCCACGCGTTCGTCCCAACGAAAGCGTCGCGACGAAAAACGAAGCCGCGGCGAAATCAAAGCAGGCCGCGGAAAAGTCAGCTGGGAAGACTAATCGCAGGTCGCTTCAAGTCATCTGGACTTTGTAATTTCCGGGCCGCTGCAGCAAATGCCATTCAACAGATTCTAGCTTCGAGATTTTGACTGACCATGGGCTTCGTTCCATCGTGAAGGCCAAGCAAGAAGGAGGCTTCGCGATGAAACTTCAATATGTGCATGAACCCAAAACGGATCTGGCGCTGGTGGATTTTTTTCTCGAGCAAGCCGAGGCCGTGAACGAATTTGATTACGGCGACTGTATGCGCGAGTGGAATCGCGAACTCTTGTATCTGCGGGATCATCTGCATCACCCGGAAAAGCCCGTACTCGAAAAGCTAAATGAAATGCAAAACTATATTCAGTACACCCCAAACTGGGACGTCAATTCCACCAAAGAGCAGATTCTCAAAGATGGCAGATGGATGCGCGAGTATCTGACTTTCGGGGTGGATGGGTATTAAAGCATTGCTTTACTGCCATTTGGAAGTGACTCACTTTTTTGGATCAAAAATTTGATCCATGATTCCGAGTCTCTCTAACTGCAATGACGGTATAATGTCAGTTTTGACGGTATAACATCATTCAAGGGAAGAACCCACCGAAGTCGCAACTCTGATGAGTGAATAAAACCAAACCAGCCATGTGGCGTCAGCTCACATGGCCCGGTCCAAATCAAAATTCAAAGTCGTGGAATTAGTGACGGTGCTTTTTGGATTTTTTCTTTTTCTTTTTCGACTTGTGCTTTTCGCTGGCGACTTCGCGGTTGGCTTTTTTGTGGAAGCTTGCGCTCTTTTTCTTGTCGTGCTTTTTCTTTGATTTATGCTGGCGCTCGGCGCGGCCGGCGTTGATGTAGTGGCTAGCAGCCTGGTAATCAGCCTGGGCGCCAAATCCGAAAACAAGCATCAAAGCTGTGATCATGATGGAAAGTACGGAAGTTTTCATGGTGGAATCTCCTTCGCTTCAAGACCTTCATCGGGAATTCTTGAAGGTCCCTAAAGGAAATTCGAGATCTGTTTCAATCCGAGCCAGAAAAGAGTCGGATCCGTTTGTCAGCGTTCTATTATCGATAATATTCGACGTCAACGCTGAGCTTGATTGGTGTGTGCAGGCAATCGGTGTCATCGTTATCGCCCGTTGTGATCACGCCCAGCTTTAAGGTCTTCGGAGTGGTCAAAGCCAAAACTCTTTGGATCAGGGCTTCATGAAAGTCCAATTGAATGCGACCCGTAGTTTCCGTCTGTGGAAAAAGGCAATTTGCCAATCCTTCGCTTCGTCCAGCGCAGTACTGTTTGTCCGGTGTCGAGTCGGAAGCGTTGTTCTGAGCAGGCTTTCCGATCAGGCGGCCCCACTCGTATTTGTAGAGACCGCTGTCGTAGCTGAAATGCTGCGAGAAATTTGTGGTCGACGTCAGAATCCGGTCGTTCAAGGTCATGATGATATTGTCGTCATAGCGGAAGTCCGAGACATCGCTGTGATTGAGCTGGACGTTGCAGACGGTGGCGTCAGACGGAACCGAAACTGTTTTGTAATTTTCCGTGCGGGCTCGGACGATCGTATCGAACTTTGAGAGGTTGCCATTCATTTCCCAAGCGCAGGTTTTGCCGTTGTTATCGAAGACGATGTCTGTTTTGTATTGAGAGATGCGGCCCTCGGCCCGAGCTTGATCGCAGGATTTACTGAGCTCTGAGACGGTCGCCTGTGGATCGTTTGGATCCGTCACGGAAGATTGATCGGCTGCTTCGGATACTTGGATTTTTGCGCAGTTTTGAAACAACAGAAATTGAATCGACAGAAGTAAAAGCGCGATCAGATACTTGTTATGTCTCATATTCATACAGTCCCGCCTTTGGCAGATACCTTTTCTGAAGCAAGGGCTGTGCTTGGGGGGTGCAATCGATCTGATCTTTGAAACGCTGAAAGCGGCGTCGAAAATCTGAGAACTGGCTAAAAGCTGCTCGACATCTCAATCTGGGACAAAGAGGCAGAAATGAAAACGTGAATAAGCGAAGGAGCTCGCAATGCTCTCTCAAAAACAAGGTCACGAGTCTAAGGAACAGCACCTTGGAAGCCTTCGCGAGCGACACCGGAATCCGGCAGTCCCTGGAACAAAAGCTGAATAGTCTGTGGTTGGCCGCGCTCGGGCGTGTGCTCGCGATCGCGGAAAACATTGAAGTGCAGTTGTGGCGTGCAAATATAGCCGTTCATCGCCGTGTTGGCGATGGTCTGACCTTTGCGAACGACATCGCCGATTTGCACTCGGCTTTGCACGTGTACGTACTGGGCAACGCTGCCATCTTTGGCCAGGATTTTAATATTGTGAGCTTTGTCACTGAGCTTTGGATCGCAGGCGCCGCCGGCGTTGGGTTCCCAAACCTGGATCACTTGGCCATCTTCGACAGCGACAACCGGAGTTCCCACGGGCACATCAAAATCCCAGGCGTTTTCAAGGCCCGGAGTGCTGTGGGATTTGTTTCCGCCCGCCACCTGAGAAATTTTAAACGAAGTTCCCGACGGGAAGGGCATGGGAACTTTCTTGATTTCAGCTTTTTCTAAAGCGGCGCCCGCAGCCGTGGACTGTGGATCGGCTGTTGGGCCACTGTGCACGGGCAGCTTTTTGCAACCAGCGACAATGGCGCAGCTCATTAGAATTGAAAACAATTGCAGTCCGAATTTCATCGAAATGGAGCTTCCCTTAAGTTTTCTTCAATGTCGATGCCGGACTAGATGCGAAAATGCTAAATTTTGGTGCAAACTGATAAGAAATCATAAACCTGCGACCGAAAGACAACAGATTCAGAGGGAAAATCACTTGAAAATATTCTGTGCCGAGTGAAACTAAAACATCTTTTAGGAAATGGAATGCAAAAGACTTTTTCAAAACTGGGTTGTGCCACATTTTTAAGTTTCGTGCTGGGTCTGGGGCTTACGGTCCAGGCTGAAGACAGCAAGACTTCGCCTATCGTGGCCGCGCCAGCAAACCCACCGACAAATCAAGCGACCTCGGCCGGTCCCGAGAGCCAGTGGACGGCGATTTGCTCGCGCAAAGGAAAATTTGTCACACTGCTGGTGAAATCCAAAAGCGGGGATCCATTCGAAGACGATATGCAGGCCCAGGTGCAATTCGGTTTCAAAAAAATCAGTGTGCCGTATCTCAAAGCCCTGTATCGACCGATTGCTCCTAGCAAAAAATTTCAGCTGTGCAGTAACACCGTCGGAATGCCAGTGGATAAAGGCCAGATGCTGATCCTGTTTGCAAAGGACGATCGTCCGGCGCTGGAAGAGCTGACGGCTGTTTTGATTGACCCGCAAACTCAAAAAGTTTTGGACGTAAATAAAAATCTCGGCGCTTTCTTTCGCGAACCGGAAGAGCGCCAGCTTCGCTTCGAGCGAACCGTGGCGGGCTTTCGCGCCTATGTCGTTCAAGGCTTTAATCGCAGCAAGATGACGGATGCAGCTCAAGATTTGATGATGGGTTGGGTGAATGTGGTGATCAAAGGTGGAAAGATTCAGGCGAAATGGGAAAAGGCATTACCTGAAACCCATGGAATTTACTCGACCCCCAGCGTGTCCAACGCGACAGATTCAGTCAAAAAATAAACTCCCAAAATAAAGGAGATTCAGATGCGTGCTTTGTTGATGGTGGGCCTGATCGGACTGATGGTGACCGTAAAGGCTTTGGCTGACGAAGGAATGTGGACGTTAAATGGCTTTCCTGCCAAGGCGGTGGAAAAGAAACATCATTTCAAAGCGACATCTGAATGGCTGGATCATGTTCGCCTGTCGTCAGCACGTCTGGCGGGCGGATGCTCGGGAAGTTTCGTCTCGGCGAACGGTCTGATTATGACCAATCATCACTGCGCAAGCTCTTGTATCGACCAGCTGTCAACCGCCGGTGATGACCGCATCGCCAAAGGCTTTTACGCCAAAACGCAAGGCGATGAAATCAAATGCCCCGAAGTGGAGATCAATAAGCTCACAGATATCACGGACGTCACGGCCCAGATCAACAAAGCCACCAAGGGCCTCAAAGGCAAAGCTTTCAATGACGAGATGAAGGCCGCCATGTCGAATATTGAAAAAGAGTGCTCGAACGGTTTAGAGGACCTTCGCTGTGATGTGGTGACATTGTATCATGGGGGGCAGTACCACCTTTACAAATATCAGCGCTATCAAGATGTGCGCTTGGTGTTTGCTCCTGAATTTCGAATCGCATTCTTCGGAGGCGATCCGGATAATTTCAATTTTCCACGCTACGATCTGGATGTCTCGTTTATGCGGGTCTACGAAAATGGCCAGCCGCTTCAAACCAAGGACTATTTTCAGTGGTCTGCGGGCGGTCCCTCCGAAGGCGATCTGACTTTTGTGACGGGCCATCCGGGCCGCACCTCACGATTGATGACCGTGTCCGAGCTCGAGTTCGTGCGCGATGTGCGTCTTCCGACGAATATGATGTATGCATCCGAGCTTCGGGGCTTTCTGACTGAATTCCGCAGCCGGGGACCTGAACAAAAGCGAATTTCCAATGAGGCGACTTTTGGCATCTCCAATTGGCTCAAAGCGATGACCGGGAATTTCGAGGCTTTGGTGGATGCTGGTTTCATGAGAGAAAAAGTGGCCAAAGAAAAACTTCTGCGCCAGAAAATCGATGCCAAGCCTGAATGGAAAAAAGAATATGGCTCGGCATGGGATGAGATCACGCAGGCCTATCAGGAGCTTCGCAAAATCTACAAGCCCCTGAGGCAGATCGAAAACAACGATTTTGGATCGAAGCTTTATGAGAAGGCTAAAATCTTGGTACGGGCCGCGACCGAATTGCCAAAACCCAATGCCAAACGCTACCGCGAATTTGCGGAATCGCGTCTGCCACAGCTCAAGCAAGAGCTTTTCAGTGAGGCGCCCATTTACGATGAAATGGAAATCGCCGAGCTAGCTTTCCATCTTCGAAAAATGCGCGAGGTCTTATCGGCCGATCATCCGGCTGTCCGCAAAGTTCTGGGATCCAAATCCCCCGAGACTTTGGCGGCTGAAGTCGTGAAGGGTTCAAAACTGAAAGACATCAAGTATCGGCAGAAACTGATGGATGGCGGAGCAAAGGCGATCGAAGCCTCGGATGATCCGATGATCAAGCTGGCCCTGGCAATTGATCCAGAGGCCCGCGCGATTCGTGCCAAATACGAAGATGAAATCGAAACCAAGATCAAACAAAACGACGAAAAAATCGCCAAGGCACAGTTCGCCGTTTACGGCAGTGAAACCTATCCGGATGCGACGTTTACGCTGCGAATTTCCGTTGGTGAAATGAAGGGCTGGGACGAGGCCGGAAAACCGGTCGTTCCCTACACCACTTTGGGTGGGGCTTTTGACCGCAACACCGGCAGCGATCCGTTTGCGCTGCCGGATTCGTGGTTGCAGTCAAAATCCAAACTGGATTTGAAAACGCACTTTAACTTTGTCACCACCAACGACATTATTGGCGGAAATTCAGGATCGCCTGTTATCAATAAAGAGGCGCAAATCGTGGGACTGATTTTCGATGGAAACATTCACTCGCTGGGCAATGATTTCGGCTTTAACGAAAAGCTCAGCCGGGCCGTTGCGGTCGATAGTCAGGCTCTTTTAGAGACTTTGCAGAAGGTCTATGGCGCGACCCGGGTGATCGAGGATATTCGGGGTCCAGCGACGCTGAAATAGGCTTTAAACTCCTGATGGCCAGGTCTCGGGGAATTCTCCTTTGACTGAAAATCCATGCAGGGATTTCAAGGCTGTTGTGCGATCAACGAAAATAAAATGATCATAGCGTCTGGAAAGCTCTGTCGGCACATAATTGCCCCGGACTTCATGGGCTGGATTGTACACGACGCCGACCGCGCGGTGACCTCGGGTGTGCGCGAGTGGGCCATGAGCATGCTCGGTGAGATCCAGGTACAGGCGGTTGGCTTTCATCTCTTGCGCCACTTGATGAAAGTGATGCTCGTAAGTCCCCGCGGGGGCTTGTGGTAGTTTCATCACTTCTTCAGGTGCACCCCAGGTGCGACCGGCTAGAACTTCGCCTTCGAAGCTGCCAAAGCCGACCAGTGCGACATTGTCCTCGCCGTAGCTTTGCCGAGCCAGGCCTCCGATATTGATGTAGCCACCGGCTTTCATGTCGGTCGCGCGGTAGTCGCCAACATGCGTGTTGTGAGCCCAGACGATGGCTTTGGCCGATTCGCCTTCACGCTCGAGCAAGTTGTCGAGGGTTTCCATCATATGACCATCACGCACATTCCATGAACTGGCATCGCCACCCAGCATGGCCCGGTAATAAGATTCGGCGTTGGCGATGATGCGGGCATTTTGTTGGGCGCTGAAAAGCGCGTTGCTGTGGACTTCGATATTTTGCACGCGAAGTTTCAAAGTTTTTTGCAGATTCAAAAGCACTTCTTGCTCGCAACCGGCCGGATCGTGAATCAGGCTTCGGGTGTAAGAAATTTCGTCGAATTGGAAGGGCTCGAAGCAGGCGTAGCGCCGTGAGATTTCTTGCGCAAGGTCGGGTTGATAATTTCGGTAATAGCGAAGCACCTCGCTGATCGAATCAAACAGCGAGTACACATCCAGTCCATAAAATCCCGCATTGCGTGTGTGCATCCATTCGGCCAAGCGCACGATGTCCTCGTTGGCCCACATCCACGTCGGCCAACGATGATTGCGCAAAAGGACCGAGCGCGCGTTTTGTCCTTGCCCTGACTGGATGTACTGATGCAGGCGCTCGGCATCGGGCCAGTCGCCTTCGACCGCGATAAAACGAAAGCCGTGCTCTTCGATCAGTTTCTGCGAGAGGATTCGCCGCATTTGATAGTATTCATGAGTTCCGTGGGAAGCTTCCCCCAGCATCACAACACGTTTGTTTTTCAATCGCTCGATCAGCGGAGCCAAATCCTTTGGATTTCGTAAAGCTTGCACAGAGTCGCGTAGAACGCTTTCGATAAATGGGGCATCTTGAGACTGTTTACCTGTGCGCGATGACAAAACCGGGTCATTGGATTGGGTTTGATTTCCCATAATGCCTCCTCGAATGTAACGATTTCTCCGACAATCCGAGATAGCAGCAAGACGAATGCCATGAAGATGGGAAGCGAGACAAAGATTCGCTTCAGACTTTCAGCAACATAATGTGGATGCGAAGAGGCGGGGACTTATCAGTTGCTTCGAATTTGCGAAGGCAAAAAAAAAGACCGGCGAGGGGGCCGGTCTTTTAAGTCTCACTGTCAGATTGAAATTACTGAGCTTGTTTTTTGAAAACACACTGGTTGTGTGTGGCTTCCAAGCGCGTGTAGTTTGCAGTCTGAACATCGTAAGTCAGAACATCTTTGTCCAATTGAGCTGTCAATGTCTGAGATGACTTCACAGCACCCAAAACATTCAGATCTTTGACCCAAGCTTGCAGGATTCCAAAATGGAAAGTTGCAAAAGTCGTGTAGTAACCAGTGACTTTGTCATTCATTGGGTTTGTTTCGTTGGTGACTTGCAAACCCATGTTGGCGTGGCTGATTTGATAGATCAGATTGTTCACAATTGTCGTCACTGTGCCATCTGCTTCTGTCTTTTGAGTTGTGCAATCAGCAGTGTTCGCGCACGCAAAAGTGTACAGAGGGCGAGTCACGCCTTCGCCTTTGACGATTTTCAGCGTCGGCGGGCAGAAGCCGATATTTTTTGTTTGCAGATCGTAAACTCCGACAAAGCTGTCCAGAGAGTCAACGGCCACACGTTGCTCGGGCTGAGTTGATGGTTGAGTCTGCTCTGGCTGCGCGAAAGCCGAGAGAGACATTGAAAGAACAAGCGCTGTCAGTCCGGTGATTTGAGATTTCATTTCTACTCCTTAAGAAGGGTTGTTTTCGTTTTGTGCCGGGACAGTAAACGAGAATTTTTGGAATGTAAGTATTATTTTTCGATGTCACAAAAAATTTGTTGCGAATAGAGTTCGGGCTCTATTTATATTTGAGATCGAGGTTTGGAAATGGTGAAATTAAAGTTCAAGCTCTAGCCGGTTTGACTAGTGCATTTGAACTAAAACACCGGAATCGGGAAGGCCGGG
>CBIHPB010000081.1:0-12777 GCA_966211485.1 uncultured Bdellovibrio sp. | reverse complement strand
AGGACCCTGTCATCGAGTACAAAAAAGAAGCCTTTAATGCGTTTGATATGCTCAACCAGCAAATCAAAGGCGATTGTGTCGAGCGCTTGCTGAAAGTTCAAATCGTCGACCAAGCCGGTGCCGAAGCCATGCAAAACATGCTTCAAAGCCCGGATATGGACGACCTAGAATTTCACGGAGCCGACGAAGCCGCAACCGGTGGGGGCGTGAATCTCCCACCTGCAGCGACAGCTCGACCTCAGCAGCAGTCACCAGAGCAGGACCAGCCTCAACGTCAGCGCATGCGCATGACATCTGGACCTCCGCAGGGGGCGCCGGATAAGCCGCTGAACCGCGCCGACCGCCGTAAGATGGAAAAAGGCCGCCGATAGGACAGTTTCTTTGTCGTTGTCGCGTCGTCGACGTACTTTCGTACGCCTTCCTCCTTGCGCCTCGAAGAAACAGTCCTAATTAGTCCAAACCAGACTTTTCGCTAACTGAAGCCAGCGGTATTCTATAAGAATGAAGCTGGCTTTTTTATTTCTGATTCTAACATCGCTTTCATTCTACTCTGCCTGGGCAGAAGATCACGGCGGTGGACACGAAGCCCCGGCTGCAGAAGAACATGGCGGTGGTGGCGAGCATGGTGAAGCCAAAGCCGAAGGCGGCGGAGGTCACGGTGAACCGAAGGTGACTTTGGCTCCGTGGGTGGAAGTCGAAAATAAGATTCAAGAGCTCTACTCGAAAATTAAATCCAAAGAATCGACCGTCACGCATCTTCTGGAAGAGAAAGACCATCTCCCAAACAATTCCCCGCAGCTACAGCACGCGGTGAAAGAGATCGTCAGCGAGCACAAAGAATTGCGTCGTCTGATCGAGGAATATCAAAAGCAAGTCAGCATTCTGAAATACCGATTCCCCGAGCGAAACGCCAAGCAAGTGCGAAACTACGAGCGCTTTGAGGTGAAATCCATCGACGAGATGGAACAGGCTTTGGGAATCGACGGCAAGCTTTCACGCAATATGAAAAAGATGCGCCGGCAGTACAAACCCAACGAACCGGAACCCGAGCATCATCGCGAGCCAGCTTCGGCTCATCAGGTGAAAGCCCCTAAGAAACAGCAATCCATCGAAGAAGCTGGTTCGATCATCCTGCAAAAGTAGCCTGGCTACTTTTCTCTAAGCAGTGCATTAAAATGTGAGTGAGTTTTGATTATTGAACTGGCGTGTATTGCGGGACGTAGCGGACGCCGTCTTGGCCGCGCATGTGTTGCTCGTAATCCATGTAGGCTTTGCGGGCTTCTGTCCGCTGAACCTGCCACTGCGATTCAACTTCTTTATTGGCTGCTTCGTTGCGGGCATCGCGTTCTTCTGCGGAAACGGCTGGCTGCTGGTGATCGCCGACATAGGCTGCTTTGCCGTCCGAGAAGTGGACTTCTTTTTCTTGGCGTTGGTCTTCGTGATAGAAAATGTAGGTCCAACGATCCTGACCCTTGGTTCTTTGTGTTCGCTGCGGAGAGTCCATCAGGCCTAAGACTTCGTCCTTTTCCATGCCGACTTTGATTCGCTGGAATTGGTTGTTCATGTCGGTTGCGCAACCGCTGAGAAAAAGGCCCAAAATGAAGAGTAGAAAGGTTCGTTTCATCACTTTTTCTATTCTCTGATGTCTCAGCAAAAGACACAAGAAAGGCCGAAAAAGCGTCTCAAATCGGGACAGAGTTTGGTTGATCAGCAAGGAAGCCCGGCGGTTTGCCTGATTTTATGGCAGCACTGTTCCGTAAGCCTGTTTCCTAGGGTGGGGATGCCTGCTACGCATAATATTATTCACAGCAAATTCATGTTCCTTTTCGTTCAGGGTTTGATAAAAAAATCGCCCAGAAAAGTAAATAAAACGGAGTACACGTTATGAAAAAACTGGCGATGAAACTAACGATGACAGTCGCACTGCTGATGGGAACCAGCGCTTTCGCTTCCCAGGATTTTACCTGCACACGTCTTGAAAAGGACGGAACCTACTCACCGTCGTCATTCGAAATTTCTCTTTTGAATGCACGTCAGGTTGAGATTTCGACCGACTGGGATATCGATGGTCTTTACACGATCAACTCGGCTCCGACTCGCATGTGGACGACTTTCAATTCGTCGAGCTACCTGAATGTGACCCTGCAGGTTTCTGGCAATATGTTTTGGGGCCGTTCAGGTCAAGTGAAGCAGATCCTTCACACACCAGGATACGATGACGACATCACTGTGTTCTTCTGCAAACCTGGACAAGGTCCTGGCTTCCAAGCACAAGGTATCGAGTAATAAACAAAAGACCAACCCATTCGTGGTTGGTCTGCGAATAGACCAAAGTTAGAGCTGCCGAAAACTTCACTTGTCTCTTTTCTGAGGCCTCTGAAAGATGAAGTGATGCGACCTTCTCTTCTGGCGGTATTTCTTTGGCTGGGTCCTTTGTGGGCCTATGCTCAACTCACTAGTGCTTCTTTCAATGCTTCCAGTCTTTGCGTGAATCCAGCGGCGGCAGTTTCCCGTCCGTTTGGTCATTTCAATATGGCCTACACCAAAAGAAATGCGGACAGCGCCGTTGTGCCTGAAGACTCAAGCTACGTTGTTAGTCCCTGGGTTCAGAAAGTCGAGCACCATCAAACCGAAATGGTCTTCACGTGGGTCCAAAAGATTTTTGCTTTGGAAACTTACGTTTCTTACGACAGCGTCGAAAAAACAAAAGGCCTCGATTACTCGGCTGGGGCTGGCGGTCAGTCTCAGAAAACGAAAGTGCTGTTCCTGAATAATATGGCGAATCTGGGGATTAAGCTGGGAGACAAGGTCGGATTTGGCGCTAAAGTTTTCTCACCAATGTACAATAACAAGTATGACGATTCCTATGCGTTTGCGGACGGCGTTTCGACTCGAAATGAAGTCGACGAAAAAGGGGTTTTCAACGGTTTCGGCTTCGGTATCACCGCCGAGCCGAAATCAAACTATTCATTTGGCATCTACGTGACCAAGCTTAAGCACACGGTCGAGGGCGAGCAAAATTACGATAACGGCACGACCGGAACCACACACAGCAATTTTGACGGCTCGACGTCCTATGAAACCAAGGGTGTTGGCCTGGGTTATATGGATGGAACCGTTAAGAGTGGTGGCAAGCATTTCGAAATTGGCTATTCGCGGATGAATTCACTGGTGGTAACGGAGAGTGGAGTCATCACCGGAGAGCAATTCTTTTTAACAGGCGAAATATCGACCCATGGTATTTCTTTTGGTGGAAACGTTCGCCTAGTGAAGGGGACCTTTTTCGATAACATGCACTTCATCGAACTAGTTGTCGATCCGCCTCTGGATGTAGACAAGCTGACACCTCGCTTTGATGGCTTTTTCTCTTTCAATTCGACAAGAGGGCATAGCCTTGGAATCTACGGTAGCTATTGGTCCAGCAAAGGCCGAAAAGCCTTCATTGATCAACAGGCTTCTCCGGGCAATGATGTCACTCAGTTGGCAAAAACAACGACCTATTCGATCGGCATCAGCTATAGTTACGTTTTTTAATGATTTGTATTATCGAGCTTGAGCTGTCTGGTGTTCGGCCAGTTTGCGCTTCAAGATCTTGCCGCTTTCGCCCTTTGGAAGCTCGGACATAAATTGGAAATACTTGGGAACTTTGAATTTCGCCAAGTTTTGCAAGCAGTGCTCGGCGACTTTTGTTTCAGACAGAACAATCCCGTTTTCAACAGCGATAAAGGCTTTGCCGACTTCGCCCCAGCGCGGATCTGGAACACCGATCACCGCGACTTCGCGGATGCCAGGCAGTGTGCGGATCACTTTTTCAAGTTCAGCTGGATAAACGTTTTCGCCGCCGCTTTTGAACATCTCTTTTTTGCGGCCGACGACATAGTAATAGCCTTCGTCATCGCGGCGAACGAGATCACCTGTGTGCAACCAACCATCGGTGATGGTCTCAGCCGTGGCTTTTGGATTGTTCCAATAGCCGCTCATGCACATCGGGCCCTTCAGCCACAATTCGCCGATTTGATTTGCACCCAGCTCTTCGCCGTTGTCGCCCACGATCTTGGCTTGTGCGTAGAAATTCGCAAATCCGATCGAGCCGATTTTGCGAAGCGCATCTTGCTCGTTCAAAGAAAAAACATTCGGACCAAATTCAGTCAGACCGTAGCCCTGGCGAATTGGAATTCCTTTGCCGTGCCATTTGTGAATCAATTCGATTGGCATCGGTTCGCCACCGACAACACCGTATCGGATTGATGAGAGATTTACTTTTTCGAAATTTGGCGAGCGCGCCATCATATCCATGGTGGTCGGAACGCCGAAAAGCAATGTGGCTTTTTCTTTATCGCTGAGAGCAAGAATTTGCTCGCCATCAAATTTTTTCAGCAGAACGATCTTCGCGCCCCGATGCAGGAATGGCGTGGTCAGCACGTTCCAGCCGCCGGTGTGGAAGAATGGCAGGAAAATCACCGTGCAATCGGTCTGCGAAATATTCAGACGCAAGCTGGTGTTCACCGAATTCCAGAAAATCATTTCGTGCGTAATCATCGCGCCCTTCGGAGCACCCGTCGTGCCCGAGGTGTAAATGATCATCGCCGAAGTTTCCGGTTTCGAATCAAAGCCCAAATATTCCGAGCCTTCAGAAAACGGAATTTCATTCAGCAAAGTTTTGGCACATGGGTATGTCAGGCCCGAAACAATCGCCGCGTATTCTGGTTGGTAGACCACAAGTTTTGGCGTGCAATCAGTGACAATGTGTTCGACTTCACGTTGAGTCAGTCGGTAATTGATCGGAACCAAAGTCGCGCCCAAACGTTGAAGCGCGAAAAACAAAAACACATATTCCAGTTCGTTCAGTGACAGAATCGCGACGCGGTCGCCGGGCTGGATTTGATATTTGGATTTCAGATACTGGGCCGCCGTTGCCGCCGCCGAATAAAAATGCGCGTAGGTGACTTCGCGGCCGGTATCGCCATCTTTCAAGGCGATGCCAGTCGGGGAATATTGCTTCCATTGTTTGAGCCAATCCAGCTCGTAAGTCATCGGCGTCATCAGCGACTTTATGTATCGTAAGACCAGGTCATGGCAAGAGCTGCCATCGAAAGTCCGCCGCCCGAGCCCAAAA
Source organism: uncultured Bdellovibrio sp. (assembly GCA_966211485.1). GTDB lineage: Bacteria > Bdellovibrionota > Bdellovibrionia > Bdellovibrionales > Bdellovibrionaceae > 21-14-0-10-47-8. The sequence continues at coordinate 7,661 of CBIHPB010000081.1, read as the reverse complement.
GCATGATCAAATCACCTTTTTTCAGCTTCTTGGCGCGAACCGCATCGGCCACGCACATACCCACAGCCGCCGAGCCCGTATAGCCAAAGCGATCCATGATATTATGAGAAAGCGTGCGCGGAAGCTTCAGATTGTCCAAAGCCTCGTTGATCGAGTTGATATTGATCTGGGTCAGGAAGAAATGCTTCACATCCTGAGGCTGCTTTTGCACGCGATCCATCAGTTTATGAGTCAAACGCGGCCAGTGAGTGCCATTGGTCTCGATTGGAATCTTCTTGGCGAAATTCAGCAGATGACCTTTGGTCTCGATCACTTGATGAGTGATGGGCTGATAAGTTCCGCCGGCATAAATGCCCATATAGTCGTGGTATTGGCCATCAGTAAACAATTCGGCCGCTAAGACACCTGTTTCATCTTTTGAAGGCTGTACGATTGCGGCGCTGGCACCGTCCGCAAACAACGTCGCAATTTTGAAATCGTCAAAGTTCAAATACTTACTCATTCCGTAAGCACCAACGACCAAAATGTTTTTATACTTCTGATCAGCTGCGATGTATTTCGAAGCCAGATCCAGAGCCGTCACAAATCCGGCACAAGCTGAATTGATATCAAAAGTTCCCGCGTTCACCGCCTGCAAGCGGTGTTGAACGACGGCAGCAGTCGATGGAGACACATAGTCCGGAGTATCTGTCGCAACGACAATCAAATCGATATCGCGAGCCGTGATGCCGGCGTTCTTCATCGCTTCTTCTGCAGCTGGCACGATCAGATCCGAAGTCGTTTATTTTTCGGTCATCCAACGGCGTTCGTGAATATTGCGCTGTTCTTTCAAGAAACTATCGATGTCTTTCTTGTACATATCGTTGAAGTATTGATTCTTCACGACTCGCTCGGGAGCGTACATTCCGGTTCCAACAATAGTTGCGCGTCTGGTTGTGTGCTGCATCTCTGAATACTCCTTGAAAGGACATAGTCTTCGATCAGTTTTCCTCTCTGAGGCAAGAGAAAAAATTAGAGCATTCACTCTAACATCTGCGAAATTTGCGAGGAATTTTTTTGACTTGCATAAACCCTCTATGAAATGAAGGTTGCCGCTCAAAAAATATAAGTGGAGGGAATCACATGCAAAATATTACCTATAATTTTCAAAATAAAAACGTCGTCATCACAGGCGGTGCTCAAGGAATCGGTTTTCAAATCGTTCAGCAATTCCTGCAAAGCGGGGCGAAAGTTTCGATCTGGGATTACAGCCAGGAAGCTCTGGAGATGGCGAAAAAAGAACTCTCCTCTTTCTCGGCTCAGCTGCACACAGCAAAAGTCGATGTGACGTCTGTGGATTCAGTCGCGCAAGCAGCTTCGGGTCTGCCATGGGCTGTGGATATCTTGGTGAATAACGCCGGAATCACTCGCGATAAATCTTTTGCGAAAATGGGCCACACAGAATGGGACGCGGTGATCGCGACCAATCTGACAGGTCTGTTCAATGTGACGAAAGGTCTGTTTGAAAAATTCAATGCGACTTCAACTCAAAAACGCATCATCAATATCTCCAGCGTTGTCGGTCTGTATGGAAACTTCGGACAGACGAACTACGCTGCTGCAAAGTCTGGTGTCATCGGTATGACCAAGACATTGGGTAAAGAGTTGGGCCGTAAAGGCTGGACTGTGAACGCGATTGCTCCGGGCTTTATCGCAACCGCGATGACCAAGGCGATGCCAAAAGAAGTGATCGACGGAATCGTCGCGAAAGTTCCAGTTCCGCGCATGGGTGAAACTGCCGATATCGCCAATGCCACAATGTTCTTGGCCAGCGAGCAAGCCAGCTACATCAACGGCGCCGTTCTCAGCGTTGACGGTGGCGTGGTTCTTTAATGCCGCTGCACAAGGGACTCATCCATTACGAGGTGATCCCGAATGTTTTGCCTGAAACCACCGTGTTCATTCACGGAAATCTGGCCAGCAATCGCTGGTGGTACCCGGCCCAGCACGAGTGGCGCCGAAAGGCGGAAGGCAAAAACCTGCAAGGTTCGATGATTCTGGTCGAATTTCGGGGCTGCGGTCAAAGCGCGGCTCCGCAGTCGCCGGATGAAATCGACATGCATCTTTTCGCGCGCGATTTTAATTCCCTGATCGAAGAGCTGAATTGCGGTCCGGTTCATGTGGTTGGACACTCGACCGGGGGCTTTATCGCGGCTTTAATGCTGGAAAAATCTCCGCATCTCTTTCGCAAAGCAGTGCTTTTAGATCCAGTCGGTGCCACCGGCGTGCAAATTCCGGAACTTCTGCCCGAAGCTTACGAGCGCATGAAGGCCAGTAAAGACGTGGTCGCCACGATCATCGGCGCGACTATTTATAAGAACAATCCCGAATCCGATTTTTTCCAGCAGATCGTGGAAGACGCGTACCAGGCGGTTCAGAAGCTGGGCATGGGCGTTGTAAAAGCGCTGGACGGCTTGGACATTCGCGAAGAATGCTCAAGAATTGTGCATCCGGTATTGGTGTTGCATGGAGAACACGACTCTCTCTTGCCTATGGCGGATTCCCAGGCGATGGCGGGCTTGATGAAAAATTCCAAATTTCAAATCATCCCCGGTCAGGGACACTGCGCGAATGCCGAAAATCCGGGCGCTTTTGTCGAGATCGTGGACTCTTTCGCATTTTGTCATTGAGCAACTGGAAATTCCTCTTTCTTGCCGATCATTTCATTTTCAACTAAGACTCTTAATGGTCGGTTAAGTATTCAAACACACTGAGAGAGTTGGCAATTCGGCGAACTCATGCGCGAGCGTCTCGGTGTCTGTGCGTGAGGAGTCCCGTCAACTATGTCTGACAATCGTGACCAGTACAATCGTGGTGGAATGATCGCCTTCATGGCGTCTATGGCCTTCGTTTTTGTTTTCTTTATTTACATCGTTGCCATTCATCCTGGGATCGATCTCAAAGAAAATATCCAAGATCCTCCTAAGGCGACTGCAGCTGTTGCAGCCGTTGATGTTTCAAAAATTGCAGAACCTTGGGTTTCAAATCCAGACATGGTGAAACATGGAGCAAAAGTATTCGCTGAAAACTGCGCTATGTGCCACGGACCAGAAGGAAAAGGCGATGGCCCTGCGGGAATGGCTTTGAATCCACGTCCTCGTAACTTGGTCGAAGGTCCTTGGAAAAAAGGCGGCGGCTACTTGGGTTGGTTCGACGTCGTAACTCACGGTCTTCCAGGAACTTCGATGGCACCATTCGGTCACTTGAAAGTGGCGGATCGTTGGGGATTGGTTCAGTTCATCGATTCCATCACCAAAGCCAAAGTTAAAGAAGATGCAGCCAAAGTTGCGGAGTTCGCGAAAACCGCAAAATAATGATCAAAGCTTTGTCTCAACTCTCTTTTTCATCTCTCATCGTTGCCAGCTTGCTGCTGACATCTTCGTTGGTCTATGGCCATCCGGTGGAAGAATCGAAACTGGGAATGTCTTCGACCGAGCAAGCTCGTGAACTCAAAGACGTCGGTATCACCGAACATCTCGGTGACAGCCTGGATTTGAATCTTCAATTCAAAAACGAAAATGGCGAGCTGGTGAAGCTTGGCAGTTTCTACAACGGCACCAATCCAGTTGTGATCAGCCTGGTTTATTTCGGTTGTCCGGGACTTTGCAGTTTCCATCTGAATGGCGTGGTCGACTCGATCAAAAATTTGGATTGGTCGGTTGGCAAACAGTTTCAATATGTCGTCATCAGTTTTGACGCCAAAGAATTTGGCGCCCAAGATCTGGCGATTAAGAAAAAAGAAAATTATCTCAAGCTCTACAACCGTCCTGAAGCCGCCGCTGGCTGGCACTTCCTGACAGGGGACGCGGAAACTTTGACGAAGCTGATGGCTCAGGTTGGTTTCAAAGCGCAGTGGAAAGAAGACACGCAAGAGTGGGCTCATGCCTCGGCTGCGATCGTCACCACTCCGAATGGAAAAATCTCTCGTTATCTTCATGGCATTATCTTCGAAGATAAGAACTTCCGACTGGCTTTGAATGAAGCGGCGGAAGGTAAGATCGGCACTTTTGTCGATCGCATGATTTGGTACTGTTTTCATTATGATCCAAAGCAAAGTAAATACGTCTTGGCCGCTTCGAAAGTCATGAAGGCGGGCGGGGTTGGAATTATTTTGTTCCTGGCAGCGATGATGTTGCCATTTTGGATTCGTTCCCGACGTGAACAAAATCGGGGACGGGCATAAGTATTAGCAGCTTGAGTAATTAGACTGAGGAGAACTGCTCGATGACGTGGATGATGTTTTTAACCGAAATGGCAAACGCCAGTGGGGGCTCTTTCATGCCTCCGCAAGCGACGGGGATTGCGGGACAGGTGGACAATCTGTATTCCTTCCTGCTCTGGTCCAGCTTCGTATCATGCTTGATCTTGATTGGCGGCATGATCTTTTTCGTATGGAAGTACAAACGCCGTACGGACACCGACAAAACTCCGTATATCAGCCACAACACATTCCTTGAATTCTTGTGGTCTTTCATTCCACTGGTTTTCTTCCTGGGGTTCTTCGCTTGGGGTTGGTACATCTATCATCAGATGCGCCACATGCCAGAGAACGCTTTGGAAGTTCACGTTTTCGGACGTCAATGGTCTTGGGAGTTCGTCTATAAGAGCGGCAAAACTTCCGGTGGCGAGTTCCTGGTTCCCGTGAACACTCCAGTGAAGCTGATCATGACTTCACGAGACGTTTTGCACTCGTTCTACATTCCTTCGATGCGTATCAAACAAGACGTCATCCCTGGAACCTACACGACTTTGACCTTCAACTCGGACAAGCTGGGCGATTTCCAGATTTTCTGTGCCGAGTTCTGCGGAACCACTCACTCGGGAATGTTGGCGAAAATGAAAGTCGTCACCATGGCTGAATACGAAAAGTGGATCCAGGAAAACGAAGAAGGCATGAGTTTGGCTGATAAAGGCCAAAAATACTTTAAAGATAAAGGCTGCGTGGCTTGTCACACGATCGACGGAACTCCGAAAGTCGGACCGACTTGGAAGGGTGTTTTCGGATCGGACCGTGTTTTTGCTGATGGCAGCTCGGTTAAAGCGGATGAAAACTACATCCGTGAATCCATCCTCAACCCAAATGCGAAAGTTGTGAAAGGCTTCGCAGCTGGTGTGATGCCGACCTTCCAAGGTCAGGTTTCCGAGGATCAAGTCAACGCGATCATCGAATTCATCAAGAGCTTGAAGTAGGAGACGAGAACAAATGGCACATACTTCATCTGGAAAAAACTATATCAACGAATTTGCCGGGATTAAGTCCTGGCTGACCAGCCTCGATCACAAACGCATCGGGATTTTGTACATGATCTCTGTCATGACATTCTTCCTGATCGGCGGAATCATGGCATTGTTGGTTCGCGGCGAATTGTTCAGCGCGGGTCCAACGATTTTCTCGAACGGCGACCAGTACAACCAAGCGATGACCTATCACGGTGCGATCATGGTTTTCATGGTCATCATTCCTGGTATTCCGGCGATCTTGGGAAATATCTTCCTGCCTTTGCATATTGGTGCAAAGGACGTGGCTTTCCCTCGTCTGAATTTGATGAGCTGGTACGTGTTCATGACGGGTGCATTGTTGGCGGCGGGAACTTTCCTGACTCAACATATTGATACCGGCTGGACGTTTTATACGCCTTACTCGATCAAAACAGGAACTGCGGTTGTGCAGATGGTTTTGGCGGCTTTCATCATGGGGATGTCTTCAATCCTGACGGGATTGAACTTCATCGTCACAGTTCACAAGCTTCGCTGTCCAGGCATGACAATGTCTCGTATCCCGCTGTTTGTGTGGGCGATTTATTCGACCGCGATTCTGCAGGTCATTGCGACTCCGGTTTTGGCGATTACACTTTTGTTGATCGCGGCCGAGCGTGTGTTCGGTGTCGGTATCTTCAACCCAGAATTGGGCGGAGATCCGGTGTTGTTCCAGCACTTCTTCTGGTTCTACTCGCATCCTGCGGTTTACATCATGATCTTGCCTGCGATGGGCGTCGTTTCTGAATTGATCGCTGCGTTCTCTCGCAAAACGATCTTCGGATACACGGCGATTGCGTTTTCTTCATTGGGAATTGCAGCCGTATCCTTCTTCGTTTGGGGTCACCACATGTTCGTTTCCGGCCAGTCAGAGATTGCCGGCGTCGTGTTCTCATTCTTGACCATGCTGGTTGGGGTTCCAACCGCAATCAAGATGTTCAACTGGTTGGCGACTTTGTATAAGGGATCGATTTCTTTCCAATCACCAATGTTGTTCGCGCTGGGATTCTTGTTCCTGTTCGCGATCGGTGGTGTGACTGGAATCATGCTGGCCGTTATCGGTTTGGATGTTCACTTCCACGATACTTACTTTGTGGTGGCACACTTCCACTACGTGATGGTGGGTGGAACTTTGATGGCGTTGATGGGTGGTTTCTACTACTGGCTGCCAAAAATGTTCGGCAAAATGTACAACGAGTCTTGGGCTCGGATGTCTTGGGTTTTCATCTTCATCGGCTTCAACGTGACCTTCTTCCCTCAGTTCGTACTGGGTGCGATGGGGATGCCACGCCGATATTTCGATTACCTGCCAGCTTACGAATCTTTGAATAAGATTTCGACGGTTGGATCTTGGATGATCGGAATCGGATTCTTGATCGGTCTTGCGACCATCGTCCAATCTCTTTTGAACGGGAAACCGGCTCCTGCAAATCCATGGGGAGCGAAGACGTTGGAATGGACGGATGCGGCGTCTCCTCCAACTTTCCACAACTTTGACAATGAACCAGTCGTGACAGCGGGGCCTTATGAGTACCGGTAATCATTCAGCAACTACGGGCGATCACAAACACCACTTTGCGCATCACTTTCGGGATGCCATGCATGAATTCGTCAGTGCCAAAGAAGGTATCTGGCTGTTCATGACCACAGAGATCCTGATGTTCGGTGGTCTCTTTGTCGGCTACTTCCTGATGCACGCATTGTATCCTGCAACTTTCTCAGAAGGTGCAAGCCATCTGGACTGGCGCTATGGATCTGTGAACACGGTCGTTCTGATCTTGTCTTCATGGACAATGGCTTTGGGAATTCACTTCATCCAAACCGGAAAGAACAGCAAAGCCACGATGTCGCTGATTACGACGATTGTGTGTGGCGCGATCTTCATGTGCATCAAGTACATCGAATACTCTCACAAGTTTCATGAAGGCTTGTTGCCTGGACGTTTCTTCCATGGTGAACACGCGATTGCTCAGAACTTGGGTCTGTATTTCGGATTCTACTTCTGCATGACCGGTTTGCACGGGATCCACGTTTTGGTGGGAATGGGCCTGATCACTTGGGTTCTGATTCGTCACCTGCGCGGCGATTTCGATCCGCATTACTACACAGCTGTCGAAGGTGTCGGTATTTTCTGGCACATCGTCGACTTGGTTTGGATCTTCCTCTTCCCACTATTATATTTGATCGGCTAGGAGAGCAGCATGGGTAACAAACAACACGACAATCATGGTCACAACGAACCCGGCGGACACGTTATCGTTCCTTTCCCAGTTTTGGCGAAAGTGGCGATGGCCCTGCTGGCGCTGACAGCTTTGACAGTGGTCACTTCACGCATGCACTTGGGTGTGATGGCGGCTCCGGTCGCT
>CBIHPB010000080.1:0-12802 GCA_966211485.1 uncultured Bdellovibrio sp. | reverse complement strand
CCTTGGGTGGCGCGGTTGAACCCGTGAGAAGGCAAGGCGGAGTATTTTCAGTCAGCGCAAGATCAGCTTCCGATCCGTCGAAACATAATTTTTTAAGGTCAATTCCGATTGAATCGCTAGCTTCTTCAAAGGTGGTGCGAGCAGCTTGGAAGTTTTCAAAAAGGAAACGGCCCATGCCGGGTTGCTGGCTTCCTTGTCCTGGAAAAATCAGATGAAATTTCATATCAGTCCCTGATTGGTTGATTCAGTTTTGAGAGATTAGAAACGAACGACAGCGCTTCCAGCAGTCAAACCTGCTCCGAAAGCTGTCAGCAAAATCGTTTGTCCGCGCTTGATCCGGCCATCTTTGCGAGCGGTATCAAAGGCTACAGGAATCGTTGCAGCTGATGTGTTTCCCATCTCGTGAACGATAGAGACGACTTTTTCTTTTGGGAAATTGAAATGATCGGCAACGGCTTCCATGATGCGCCAGTTGGCCTGATGTGGAACCAGCCAGTCGATTTTGTCACTGGACAAACTGTTGAATTCCAAAGCCTGAGTGCAGGTTGCTGACATGGTTCGAACCGCATTTTTGAAAATCTCACGGCCCTTCATTTTAAACCAGTAAGTTCCATCTTCCATCACTTCAGGGCTCATCGGACGACGAGCACCGCCGCTTGGCTTGATAAACAAATCACCCAGCGAACCTTCCGCACGCAGATGAGAGCTCAAGATCACGTCCTGAGCATCAGATGGAGCGCGAGACACAATCCACGCACCAGCCGCATCGCCAAACAGAATGCAGGTTTCGCGATCTTTGTAATCCACGAAACGGCTGACGACTTCAGCTCCGACGATCAAAATGTTTTTGTACATGCCCATGCGGATGTAAGCATCGGCAACAGAGAGAATGTAAACGAATCCCGAGCAGGCAGCGTTGATGTCCATGGCCGCAATGCCATTCAAGCCTAAGCGAGCTTGAAGCACGCAAGCCGTACTGGGGGTTTGATAGTCCCCAGTGACAGTTCCAACGATAATGCAGTCGATGTCTTTAACATCGATCCCGGCATCTTTGAGAGCCAATTGAGTGGCTTCATAGGCGAGATCGGACGTCGCTTGCTCTGGCAGAGCAATATGACGGCGCTCGATTCCAGTGCGCTCACGAATCCATTGATCGTCGGTGTCGACGAGCTTTTCGAGATCCTTATTCGTGAGGACTTTAGGCGGCAGGTAAGAGCCTGTTCCGAGAACCCGAGTGCGGTACATGATGAGTTCGGCTCGGATTAAGCGTTCTTCGCTGCGCTGATTTGCTTGCCTTTGTAGTACAGGGCGCCGTCTGCGGCTTTGTGAGCGCGGTGAGGGCGAACCAGTTCTTTCGATTTCTTGTCGATAGAAACTGCTGGCATGTCCAGACCGTCGTGGCTGCGGCGCATGTTACGTTTTGAGCGTGACGTTTTTTTCTTTGGTGTAGGCATTTTAACCTCGAGTTTAGAGTTCCAAATTTTCGAAAGCTCAATTTTTTAAACCACCTGGCCTTCGGAAGCAAGAACATCTTGCGTCAAAAGGCCTTGAGAGGGGGCTAATTGAGCTTGATGTTCTTCAAAGAGGCAAAAGGTGAAGTCGGCTCTTCAAAACCGGGGTCTTCATAGCTGAATTTCTCATCAGAAACAGGCTTTTTGCACAAAGAGCAGTTCCCATCCGACGTGCATGCCGGGGCCGGAGTATAGGGCTCGGCCAAGGCGATGACTTCGTGGAAGTACTCGCCAGCGTTAAAATGATGGCCTTGATATTCATAGACCGAAGGGCCTTCATTGTGCATATCTGAGACGTGATTAGCTTTGGCGAATTTGGAAGTGCGCTCAAGCTGCTGTTCAGGGATCAGAAGTTCTTTGATTTTTTGATCGACGGCCAGGTCAAAATCGATTCCGCAGCGCGAGCAGTCCTCGGCTAGGCTTGTTTTGATAAAGCCTGTGAGTTCGAAAGTACCAGCTTGAAGCGGGCGAATGGTGAATTCGGTTTGATAAGGGGTCTTCCCGATTAGGTCCTGCAAATCGGCGTTCAGATCGCCAGTGTTCTGGTTGCAGATGTAGAGCTTACCTTCGGCGGGGATTTCTAAAAGATTGATCAACATAAGAGGGCCCTTTTACAGAACCCTCGGGTGAGTTGTCAAAGCGGCTTAGAGCGATTGAAAAAGCTCTGTGGCTTTTGGCATTGTTTTGATCAGTTTCAGGTCGGAAAGCTGTTGAACGAGAGTCGTCCAGCGCTCTTCGGTCATGCTCCCCAGCGGGGCTTTCTTGGTGTCGATCAAAGCAAACTGCGCTTCGGCGCTTTTTTGAAATGTTTGCATGTCCATCGCCTTGTTCAGAGTCGCCATGTATTTGTTGGTCGGCTCTGGGTTTTTCAGGTACTCGCCCCAGGCTTCGCGAAGTGCTGCGACCATCTTTTTCACTTCTTCCGGGTGCTCTTTCAGGCGAGAGGCTTTGACTGCGACCACGGTTGTATAAGGGTTGTAGCCCGTCTCTGAAACCAAAAAGGTTTTCACTTTCATTCCGGCTTTTTCAGCCAACAAAGGCTCGGAGGTCACAAAGCACTGCTGAGATAGGTTTGGATCTTTTTGGAAGTTTCCGATGCCACCCAGGTAGGGTGCGGTTTTGACTTTCAAAGGTCCGTATTTCTTTTGCGCGTGTTGAGCGTAAGGAAGGCCTGATTGCCACAGCAAGGTTCCATCGCTTTTGAAAACGTCTTCGATTTTCGAGAAGTTTTTCTCGGCGTGGGTCATGATGCCTTGTGGGTTGGTCTGGAAGGCGGCGAAGATGGCGACGACGTCTTTAGCTCCGCGGTCGTGCGAGAGAATGATTTCATCGGCCGAAACAATCGCATACTCGATCTGACCAGTTGCAAGCATTTGAATGGTCGGAGTGCCCGAGCCGCCTTCTAAGATCTTGACGTCGAGACCTTGTTTTTTGAAGCCACCGGATTGGGCTGCGGTGTAGAAACCGCCGAATTGCGGTTCAGGTTTCCAGTTCAAAGCGAGCTTGAGTTCAGCGGCCTGAAGGTTGAATGAAAAAAGCGAAAGAAGAATGGATGTAAGCAGAGTTGTTTTCATGGTCTACTCAGCGTTCAACAGTTCAAGAATGGGTTCAACAAAATTGTCTTGAATTTCGGAATGCGTCGACTGGATCAGTCCACGCTTTTAAGATCTTGGTGATGGAAGAGGGGCCGCCATTTTAACAGGACTCGGAAAGACCATCGAATCAGGCTGACAAATAGAATTCCAAGACCTGAAGAGAGAACGATCGCACCTAGAACGATATCAACACGCTGTTGAGTTTTGGCTGCGTCGATCATGCCACCAAGACCACCGCCGGCGATAAACTCTCCGACGATGGCGCCGACAACTGAAAGTCCCGCGGCCACTTGCAGACCTGAATAAAGAGATTGAAAGCTCGATGGAATTTGGAGCGACCAAAGAATCTTCTTTCGAGAGGCGCCGTAAGCATTGAAAAGTTCAAGCAATCCAGGGTCGATGGAGCTAAGTCCCGTTAAAGCATTTGCGAAAATCGGGAAGAAAGAAACAATCAGCGCGCTGGCGCGAACTGTGGGCTCCCCGAAGCCAAACCAGATCACAAGCAGTGGTGCAATCGCGATGATGGGAACAGTTTGAAAGAACACGGCAAATGGCAGGAACGCTTGCTTGAGAAGCTTTGAACTGGAAAGAGCTAGGGCCGCAATATATCCAGTGATGATGCTGGAAAGAAAACCAATCAGAGAATTTAAAAACGTACTTTTCATTGCTGTAACATAATCATTGTTTAACTCTAGATACGTTTTGCACACATCGGCTGGTGATGAAATCAGAAAATTGGGGACAATTTCGAAAGAAGAAAGTCCCTGCCAGATTCCTAAAACGATCAGCAAAAGAACCGAGGCCGGTAAAAAGCGTTTCACGGCCAATATCACTGTGCCTCCGCTTGGAACTTTTGGCGGACCTTGGATGCTTCTTCAAAGAAACGGATGTCGTCGCGAAGGCCAGCGGTTCTTTGATCTGGAAGATTGATTTTATGCTCGATCAATCCCTGACGTGATTTGGGGAAAAGGAAAATCCGGTCCGAGAGAAAGCAGGCCTCTTCGATCGAATGCGTGACAAAGATCACAGTCCATTTTTTCTCTTCGAATAGACGGCGCAGATCGATCTGAAGTTTCAGTCTTGTATACTCGTCCAGGGCCGCAAAAGGCTCATCGAGAAAAAGCAGGTCAGGACTCAGCACGAGACCTCGCGCCAAAGCGCAGCGCATTTTCATCCCGCCACTCAAGGCTTCGGGAAATTTGGTAAAATCCTTTTCAAGTCCGAGACTTGCGAGAACTTCTTTGGCTTTGGTTTGATGTTCAGGGCTTGCGGCTTGTTTTTGTTCGATTTCAATTGGGAGTAAAGTGTTTTCAAGCGCGTTTCGCCAGGGGAGAAGTCGAGGTTCCTGAAAGACGAAACTTTTCTGACGGGCTTCAACTTGGAGTTTTCCTTGAGAAGGTGCTTGTAAGCCGCCGAGAAGACGAAGCAAGGTGGATTTGCCGCAGCCAGAAGGCCCGAGAAGACTGGCGAACTCGCCCTTTTGGATTTTGAGATTGAGACCCGAGAAAACCGGGCGGCTGGGATCAAACGCGTGGCCGAGATTTTCCGTCTGAATTTGAATCACACTAGATCCAGTCATAGTTAAAGCTTAAAGACACGCGCTCTTGCTTGGACGAATTCGGCGGAACTTCGTGGCGCATCCAGCTTTCGAACAAAATCAAATCGCCCGCCTTGGGCTGAAAAGAAATAAAGCGCTGATTTTCAGGACGCGCTTTGTGTTTGCGTGGCGGTGAAGCCATAAATCCCACAAGTCTTGGGTCTTCGAATTTCAAAGCGCTGCACTTGGGTGGGGTTTGAACGTAATAAGTGCCGCTGATCGTCGACAGCGGGTGAATGTGCATGGTGTGCACGACTGCCGCAGGCATGATGTTGGCCCACAGGCTGGTCATGGTGAGCTTTCGGCCTTGCAGATCCAGCTCCATGTGTTTGGCAAAGGCTTTCACCTGGACGTCGATCTGTTTTTTGAGATCTTCGAAGGTGGTCGAGAATCTGTGAAGCTCGTTCATCGAGCCATAGGACGTGTAACCGCCTGGATAGTTTTTAGCGCTCCACTTGCGTCCGGTCTCGTCGAGGTCGCGAATGGTGAGAATCTCCTTCAGAAATTCCTGATTTTGTCGAGAAAGAGAGGTTCCCGGAAGCCTCACTTGGCTTTGGAGAACGAAGCTCGGGAACAGATTTTGGATCTTCATTCTACGAGGGTAGCGAATGGAGAGGGCTCGGGCAAATATTTTGATTCTGTTTGGATCGCATCAAAACCCCGCTTCGATTTGCAAAAGTAAAAAATATTTTGAAGACTTAAAGAGTATTGTGAAACCAACAAGGAAGGGTTGAGACATGAAGAAAAGAAAAGGTTCTCTTTTCGGTGGATTGATTATTCTGACGGCGGCCGCATTGTTTGTTGCCTGCAAGTCATCACCGGTCGCTAACTGGGGCAAGGACAAGAACCCTAAGCGAGATATCGCGGCTGAAATGGATATCGAGCAGCCATGGGCTTATGATCCAGGACCAGATCCAAGTACGCCCATGGGACGCGAGCTGATTGATCTGGTCGCGACTCAGCCTTATATGCCGGGCATCTCTTATACAGTGTCTGGAAGCCAGATGTTCCGACCTGCTTTTGGTCCAACGCTGTGGCGGATGATTCAAAAGCCGAACTCGATGAAGATCCTTTTCATCGGTCAGGATGGAACTCACATTGCCGAAGCCGCGGGCCGAACAGCAACAGCTGGTTTCGGGGGCCGCGCACAGGACTTGGCCGCTTATTTCGGTGTGAACAATTCTGCATCGTTTATGAACACTTTCGCTTACACCATGAAAGGTCAGTATGCGACCGCAATGGCGCCTGTGATTTATGGCAATGGCCAATCGCTTTCGTTCCAGTCTGTCATCGACAATGGCACTTGGCTGATGGCGCAGGATCCAGACAGTCCAATGGTCAAATGGCGCAATGCTTTGATTGACTGGATTATTCGCAATAACAAAGACTCTCTGAAGATGATCGTTCTGTTCGGGGGGCCTGCGAAGGATTCAATCTCGACATTTATCGAAAGCAAAGGTGGCATCGTCGGCACTCGCACGGCGACCGAGTCTATCAAGGATATGGGAATCCAAGTTCCAAATGTGAAGATGACCAATGCCGGCGGAAATGCCGAGTGGGCTGTTTTGCTTAACAAAGAGGGCAAAGATATCGCGGAAGTTCTTTTAGGCCGCAAGCTGGATTACTCGCTTCCAGCCGATCAACAGGCGCAGATGAAAGTTTTGAAAGAAAAACTTCCAGCCATCTATCCCGATCTTCAGATCATGAAAGGCGGACTGCATGGTTCAGGTTTGATTGATGCCGCTCAGTTGGGTGGATATGACCTCAATAAAGTCGTGATCAACGGCAAAAAGACCATCTCCTTGAAGGGGCTTCCGTTGTCGGATGGCTCGCGCATCACCAACCAGGTTTTGGTTGTGGATCTTCCGCACCCGACTTATTTGACGAATGTCGAAATGGAAAACGAGAAGGCTTTGAAGAAGGATAAGAACTTCAAGCCAAAAGACACCGCAGCGACTTTGGTTGCTAAAGGTGTTGAAGACCTGATTCCTTATGCAAACGCGACGACGGATGCTTGGTCGATTGATCCAGATCCAGGCATGGTCAATAAGTTTGCGGCCTATGCAAAGCAGAAAAAAGGCAACGAGTACGCATACAAGCGAACAGATCTTGGGCCTGCTTATTATGACTTCGGAACACCGAAGAATCGCATGGTTTCAAAATCCGATGCGGTTCGTATGACGGGTACTCGCTCGAATGTGATTATCTTGGGAAGCCGCGAGCGCGCTCCATTTGATAACGGTGAATTGGATGCGGCGACCAAAGTGGCTCAGCCAGATGATGTTTCAATTGATGAGATGTTCTTGGCGCGTCCGCGTGGAAAAACCGATCGCTATGCTTTTGATCGCGGTCCAGGTTTGGAAATGGCTCGTATCATGACTGAGAATCTGCCAATGGCGGAAATCAGCAAGGTCAAGCCTGGTATGCCATCAACTGGCGAGGCTCCGGATTCTTTCCTGGTGAAGACTCATCCCGTGAAAGTCGGGGATTTTGGTCACTACCGTGGAACATTCCAAAATCCGAAAGTGGTGATCCTGGCGGATCCAGCGGGTGTGGATGATATGCTGACATCTCGTGCGCTGACCGGTGCTCGTGGTCAGTATCTGCATGGTCTGATGCAGGATATGAAGGTCGGTGACGATTATTTGGTGATCAAGACTGTTCCATTTGGAATGGATGGCGCCAGCGAGTCGGATTGGAATGGACTTCTGTCTTTGACGGATCGCTATCGCTCGGAAATCTTTAAGGCGATTTTCCGCAACGGGCACCCCGATGTTGTGATCGCTGACGGCCCTTATGCTTCTCGTGAAATCGCGAAGCTTGTCGCAGGTGCCGGGGTACCTGTGGTTTCGATTCAGCGCCAAGGCTCGGACAACAATTCTGGCATTGCCGAAGCGGCGGCCGCTATTAAAGCGAATATTCCAGGCCAATCGGGTCTGAATTTCCGTGGCAAGATGGCAAGTCTTCCACGCTCGCATATGGGATTCTTCTCGCGTGTTTGGGAAGGGACCAGTGGCACACACGTTCTGCTTTCGACCGATCCGATGTTCCGCGACGAAGCTTTTGCGGTTGTTGCTCCTGAGTGGGCTTTCAAACAAAAGCCAGCGCAATCTCAGAAGGAAATCGACGGCGTGAATACGCTTCTGAAAAAGTTGGATGACAATCAGATCCTGCGTCCGAACGAGCCGTATCCGGATTATTTGCAGCGCCTTCATATCAATGATGTGCGCGACTTCTGGAATCAAACCGATTTTGCGGCTTAAGCCGAATGATCGAGGGCTGCAAGGAATCTTGCAGCCCGTTTTCATTAAAGGATCTTATGAAAAACAAAGGACTCGTCTTTGGATGGATCTTGGGAGTGGCTTGCTGCTTTGGCATCGGGTACTGGTTATCGGAAGCTCCCCCAAATGGCGAGTTTCAGAACGGAAATTCGGACCAGTCCAGCGAATCGCCGGCTTTGTTTGTCGGCGGATTCCTTCCCGAACAGCCAGCTATTAAAGTTTACCTGAAAATCCAAGGCGGAAAGATTCAGTACATCAGCAAATCTCGTCCGAATAAGTCGGCCGTTCTGCTGGACACGGAATCGTGGATTTTTCCGGGCCTGATCAATCTGCACAATCACTTGGAATACAACTTCCTGCCGTTTTGGCCGCTGGCCCAGGGGCAGTTCTCCAATCGCTTCGAGTGGCGCGGATACACGGGCTACAAGGATTTTGCGAGCTTTAATAAGAAAGCCATCCCTGACGATAAAAACTGCGCCTCCATTCGTTGGGCAGAATTTAAAGAGCTGGTCACAGGCGTGACGACGACGGAAGGACTTTCGGGTCGACCATTGGATTTGGAATGTGCGGTGGGTTTTGGTCCACGCAATATCGAGGTCGCCGATCAAATCAAGCCTGGCTTTAACAGCGAAGACGAAGTCGACACCATTACTCCTGATATGCAGAAGGACTTCTTTCAAAAGATCGTCATTCCTATGCAGCAAGAAAAAGGCCTAACCTATGCACAAGTGATCGAGCAACTGGATCAGCAGTATCAGATTTCAGCTTGGCTGAAGGATCTGGTTCGTCCGCCGCAGAATTTGGTTCATGCCATGCAGCTTTTGACCGGCAAAGATTTTGGCGTGGGTTCTGATGAAGATCCAAAAACTGGATTTGCTCGGATCAAATCAGAACTGAAAGCCGAACTGCTGAGAAATCAGTGGGCTGATGATAAGACGATCGACAAAAAACTGGTGCAAATCGAAGGTTGGATTTTCGGCGACGCAGATTCAGATGGATATTTGAAATCGGATTTCTCAAAGACAACGGCGGAAAGTTCCAAAGCCCGAAATATGTTGCTGCTGGCCGCAGTTGTGAAGATTCCGGATACCGTGCGCCGGCATTTTGCTAATTTCGAATTTAAAATCCGCCAGCCGATGTTGCGCGAGCATTCAAAGGCCCTGGGATTTTTCCTTCATTTATCTGAGGGGCATCCAAACGACGCTTTTTCTCAGCAAGAGTATGATTACCTCACTCAGTTCGGGATGAACTTTCCGGAAAACGTTCTGATCCATGGCGTGGGCATGAGTCCAAAGCAATTAGATCAGGCGGCCCAAACAGGACAAAGTATGGTCTGGTCGCCGGTTTCCAATCTTCTTTTGTACGGCGAAACGTTGAATATCAAAAATGTCCAAGACCGCCGGATCAATCTGTCGATCGGATCGGACTGGAGCAGCTCGGGAAGTAAAAGCCTGCTGGATGAAGTCCGCTTTGCGAAAAAATATCTGGATGTCAGTCATGATACCAGCCTGAGCGATGAAGAGCTGACGAAAGCTGTGACAGTGAACCCAGCCAAGGCATTGCGTGTGCCCGAGCTTTTAGGAAAAGTCGCACCCGGGTATTTGGCGGATCTAATGTTGGTGCAGAAAAAATCGATCGAGCCTTATCGGGATTTCGTTCAGACCACAGAAAAAGAAATAGAGCTGGTCGTGGTCGGCGGCGAGCCTCAATATGGAAATGCGGAGTTGATTCGCACGATGATGGAAAAATCTCCGGGGGCTGATATCTGGACCGAGAGCTTAGATGTGTGTGGTGCGAACAAAGCCTTTCGTCTGAAGCTTCAGACGAAGATGGATGCAAAGTGGGATCTTCGGTCTTTGAAGAAGACTGAGGAGACTTTGAAGGGTCTACTGGCTCAGTATCGCACGCAGGTGCAGACGGCGGATCCTGGGAAAGTGAAGAATCTGATTTCGGGGCTTGATCCATTGTTTGCTTGTCAGGATTCGAAGTACCAAACGTGGACGCAGGAATTTCTGGAAAAGACTTGGCCTGAGCAGCGGGGACACCGCGTGGAGACTCGGGCGAAGACCGGATTGAAGAACTGAACCTTATTGGCATGACTGAAGTGCCTGCGTTCATGCAATCATGTGCTTTGTTTCGACTCACAATTTAGTTGCGATTTTCCGCAACTAAATTGTGAGTGTCGTTTGAGCCCTACTCATTTTTATGGATCAAATTTTTGATACATAAAAGTGAGCACAAAGAGAACCTCATTCAAAAAGTCCGATTCAATCTTATCCTCTGGCGAAACAGTCCCGATTACATGAATGCACGGCCCGTATGATCAAGGTGATCTACTCGATCATACAATCATTTCCTAAATCATCGCAGATTCAAAATCGATATCGGATTCCCGGACCTCGGGATCTTCCGACTGAGCGTTCGCGGACTTTGGATTCAGATTGATAATACGATTCAAAGGTCCCAGGATCTGCTCGATCGCCGAGCGGAAGCTCAGCTCCAGCTGCGAATCCGCTTCTGAGCGCACCAGTTTCGTCAGGATTGAAGCCAAGCGAACGCCACCGTAGTAGATGCGCTTGTCGACTTCACCTGCAAATAGCTCGACGTAATCGGCTTCGGATTCATCTTTGAAAGCATAGGCGTCTTTTCGAAGTTCCATGCTTTCGACGATCCATTTATTGATGTCATCTGAGCCGGTTGGCATGGCTTGGCCTTGGAATTTTTGAACGAGGTAGTTGGCGTAGGCGACGTCATCCACTTTTGTCGAGTACTTGTCTTTACGTTCTTTGCCACCGCCGCGATTGTTACTGATCTCGGCTGTTGAAGGGACACCTTTTCCATAGGCGTCTTCAAGGATGGAAACATCCCAGATAGCGTGCAGGTTTGTGGATTTGCCGTGCCACTTGCGCTCGACCATATTGCCGCCGCGGTCTTCAGGCCGGCCCGAGTGCAAGGGCTGGTGAAGATCTCCCACAAAGTGAACGAGATATTTGAGGGCTTGGGCTTTTTGAAGCGCAGATGAAGCGACATCGCGGAAAACGCGCTTGGCTTCCAGAATCGCAGCGACGGTACCGCCTTTTTTCTTTTCGGCTGCGTTCTTGCCTTCCAGGCTGTGCAGGTAGGTTTCATTATCGGCGACGGATTCAAAGTGATAGGAGAACGTGTGACCCCAAAGTTCGGGCTTATCCTTTAACTGATCGGGCCAGTTGGCCACATCTGCCAAAGACTGACCATCGAGATATTGGTTGATCACTTGTTTGCTGGATGCCGAGAGAAATTTCTCGGCCACATGGCCCACAGTTTTATGACCTGCAGGACCCCAGGCAAAAGCGCTGGAAGCGGCGGCGGTCGTGATGAAAAGAACACTGGCAGTCAGTTTGGCTGGATGAAATCCGGTCTGTTTTTTCATGACCTTAAGATTGCGTTGGTCGAGGGGTTTGTTTCAAACAAAAAGCGGAATGACTTGTGAGGTCATTCCGCCAATTTTCAGGGTTTTGTTTGGATCGCAGATTCTTAGCGACAAGCCCTAATTGTTCTGGGAATCTGAAAGGCCTTCCCGAATTTTCATGTAGATATCAAAGTACTTATAGGCCGGCGTTTCATGCGGATCTTGCTTATGATCCGGCAGCAGCTTCAGATTTCCAGTTTTGATCAAAAGGGCTTTGATGGCTGGATTTTGCTCAACTTTAGCCACAGAAGCTCGGTAGATCAGATTATAGTGTGTCTGTGCGCCAGATGCTTTGGGCTCGAAACGCTGGCCCTGGTAGGTCACCCAGGCAATCCCCAGTTTTCGCATGTTTTCGTTGGCTTTATCGCCAGCCTTCTTCGCTTCAAACATGGTCAGCTGCGTGACTTCCTGGCGAGTGTACTCCCAATGAACTTCTGGATTTTGATTGCGCGGATCCTCGGCATTTTCTGGGTACTTCAAACTTTGCCAGAGACCTTCGAGACTTGCGTAGTGTTGACCATCGAGATCAAACGGAGCTGGCGAGAGATTCGAGAAAATCCCCAGCTCGGTGCGCTTGGAGAGAATGACTTCGTTGTGATCTGGGTCGGCGGCCTGCGGGAGGATTTCCCAGCTGGCAGCTTCGTTCTCAGGAACTGGTTTCCACCAATCGGCCGGATAGGACAGGTTCGAATCCATCGTGCCTAGGCTTGCACAGCCCATAATAAATCCACAAAGACCGGTGGCCAGAAACTGAAACATCTCATCCCCCTTTATTGTTTGAAAAATTCGATCATAGGCGGGGAGTTTTGGGGTTTTCAAGCGATGACACGGGGACTGTCGAAGCTTTAGACAGCTGTTTTGCATGACTTTGCATAGCTTGGTTCGATTCTCAGGCTGATTCAATGAGAAGCATTTTAAGCGGTCCCTGTCTGGCCCGGTCCTTGCCCTTAGAGAAATATATAAGAAATGGTCTCTAACGGAGGATGCTTTTATGAAAAACTGGATGGTCGCAATTTTGATGGTGCTGGCAGCACAAAAGTCATTCGCTGATGTTTCAGCTGATGATTTCAACCAGATGATCCAGGAAAATCAGAAGTCTGAAAACGAACTGCGCGCGAAACTGCAAAAGGGCGCGGGTATTGAGTTTAAAGACAAATACGGAAAAGTCGATCGCTCCAAATTCCAAGCTCCGACAGAGGCTGAGCAAGTGGTTGTGAATTCCACGACGCCAACTTGGAAACAGAATAAAAAAGACCGCTCAGCCAAAGTTCTGCAGAAATCAGAGATGAATCGTCTGTCTCAAGAGCTGAACGAAGCTGAAAGCAACTAGAGGATTAATCTTCGCAGCTCTTGCTGCGAATACACGTAAT
>CBIHPB010000079.1:0-12833 GCA_966211485.1 uncultured Bdellovibrio sp. | reverse complement strand
AGCTGTCGTCATATGATTTCCGAAGATGACGACGGCGTCGGGCTCTTTCTCGGTCAAAGTGACATCTCGACATTCAGGCGTTGTCGGAATCCATGGTGCGGGCGCGATTTCACAGACGGTGTAATCACCCATCGCCAGCTGAACAAATCCAAAGTTCCCAGCGATATCCGTCGAATCGACCAATCCATTGCTCAGATGGATTTCAAAAGCCATCAAGCGCGGCTCGTTGTTGTCGATGCCATTGCCGTTAAGATCGTTGAATTTGTATCCAGTAATCGATCCCATGGTTCCACCGGCCTGCGCAGTCAGTGTTAGCAATGTGCTGATGAACAACGTCAATAAAAATGATTTTGATTTCATGTTTTCCTCCGGACTGAAGGACTAGGCAACGGATGTACCAAAAGCCTTTCGCTTTCAATACCTTGAGAGAACGGCAATTCAGAAAAAATCCGTGGCAAAATTGGAAATCTCAAGGGCAGCTCAAGACAAACTTGCCGCACCCGCCGACGAGCTCACTGCTCAAAAACACAAAGCGCATTGCCGTCCTCTGTAAAACATTTTGACACCCCCAACGGCCGTGTCGAGCAAATTAAGAGTCGAATAAGCTTTCATGACGCCGGTACATCCGTTGCACAAAGGGCCTTCGGATCAATTTATTTAACTTAAACACTGATGTTTTCGGAGGTTATGTGGTGAACCAACGGATTGCGTGTGCTCTGATTGCATTTCAGACACTGATTTCTTTACCTGCTTTCTCGATGTCGAAAGAATTTGAAGGCTTTATCTCAAAGGCACCTTGCGCTCAGCAGGTTCAAGAGGCGACGTCGCAAGTTCTGTTCAATCAAAACTGGTTTCCACTGATGATCTCTCGCCCTCACAAGCGCTTGTCTCGCGGAATTTCTTTCCGTAATACAAAGACAGGCTACGGCTATCAGTTGTTCTCGGATGCGACATCAACGACGCTGGCTGAATTCAAATTGGACGGCACCGCGGTTTCCAGCAACGTTTGGGACCAGAAGAACGGCTGCTTGATCAAATCCAGCGACTATAAATCTGGAAAAGTTCAGATGACGACTTCGGCTCAGCGCCAAGGCAAAGGATTCTTTTCGGATAAGGATCTTTTCGAAACTTTGAAGTCCAACCAGTGGGGCGTGATCTTTGTTTGGTCACCGAACATGCCCCTTTCATTGGAAGCCATTCAAAATCTGAAAGCTGCTATGAAAGAAACGAATGGCAAACTGACAATCTTGGCTGATGGAAAAACAAGTATCGAAGCGATCGAAGCTTTGGTGAAAACTGGCCAAGTTCAGCCTTCTGAAATTCGCCAAGTTTCTTCTTCAGAACTTTATGCTCACAACATGACGCTGCACTACCCGATCGCCTTCATCTATAAAAACGGCCTGCTTTCAAACCGCACATATATCGGGCACAAGCGCACAGAAATGTACAAGCTGTGGATTTCAACAGCTCTCGCAGGGATGGAGTAATCAAATGAAAACCAAATTCTTTTCCACTGTGATGGCTTTGACGACTGCAATGTCCGCGACTGTGGCCAATGCGACGGTTGACTGCGGCGTTGGTGCCGCAAGCCGAAAACAAGAAGTTCGCCTGCCAGGCGAAGGTTACTGGATGCAAGCGGTCGACGATCATCGCATCACCTACACTTCACATGGTGGAGTGCAAAGTAAGCTGTTTGATTTCACTGCTGGTTTGCAGCCAATCACTCGTAATTACGACGCTTTCCCAATTCCTCCGGGCGATATCTATGTCCATCCAACAGGTGGATATTCATTCTTTAAAATGGGCGATGGCGAGATGGCTCAGCCGATCTTCCGCGATCAAGATCCATTCGCTGTTTACCAATCCATCGGATTGCTGCCAGGAACAACAGGCCCTGATTACCGCGTCGTGCGTATTGCCGCCGGATGGGGAGCGGGCGTTTTCCAAGATTATAAAATCACAAAGAACGCAGACGGCACTTACAGCTTCGAAAAAGTACATGCAGGCCCCGTGTCTGTTTGCCGCAACATTCCGAGTGGCGGATTGGACGCACAGATCCCAGTTCTGAGCCGTGACGGCACCATGATCGCCG
The DNA here is from genome assembly GCA_966211485.1 of uncultured Bdellovibrio sp. GTDB lineage: Bacteria > Bdellovibrionota > Bdellovibrionia > Bdellovibrionales > Bdellovibrionaceae > 21-14-0-10-47-8. The sequence goes on along the minus strand of CBIHPB010000079.1, from coordinate 10,741 downwards.
GTCGTGATTTTAACGATCAGTTGACGAAGATTTATAAAATCAACGTGATCCCTGGCGAGCGTCAAGCCAGCTGCGATCTGGTTCAAACGATCCCGACTGAAACCAGCAAGATTTCCTTTAGCTTCGACAATAAAAAAGTCGCGTTCGTGATCGCCGATCCGAACACCAGCAAAGGCCGTTTGATGGAAATGGACATAGCAACCGGCACCTTGACAACAATGAGCCTTCCGTCGGAAGACGTACTCTTCATGACTTACCGCTATGATCAGAACGACTCGACATTCCGTTCGGACGACCGACTGATGTACACGCGCCGTGTGGGCAGCACATCAGGTGATGCTCCGTCGGATTTGATCTTGATCAGCCCCGATGCCGTTGTTCGCGAAGGCGATCCAAAAACGGCTTCCTTGGAAGCTTTGGGTTACCTTTGGGGCCAAGCTTGTAACATGGAACTGGATACGGACTATGCTCGTGCAGCTGGTAGCCGTATCACTAAAGACATGTGCGATGACTTGATCGACGATGCTCACATCCAGGCTTTGCCGACCGAGTACCGCTCGCTCTCGAAGACAAGCTTGAAAGCGATTTGCCGTCGTGAAGAACGTGCCAATCCGGCACTACCCCTTGAAGAAATTTTAGCTCCAGCACTTGAGTCTTTCACTCAGTCAGCGCCTGTTGTACCAGTTGCTGAAACGAAAAAAGATTTGAAAGAGGAATCGAAAGTCGATTCAAGAGAAGAATCAGGAAAGAACCAATGAAAACACTGATGTTATCACTGACAATGTTATTGCCTTTGGCCGGCTTTGCAGACGATCCACCAACGACGCCGACTGAGGCCCCTCAGCAACTGATCGCTTGTCCGATTAACAACAAAGGGGCGACCATCGCTGCTTGGCGTGAAGCTGCGATCGCAAAAATTGCAGAAGGAAATCAACAAGTCGTAATCGACTCGATGGCGGCTTGCTTTCCAACGACGATGCCCAAGTGCTTGAACGCGACAAAAGAATACGCGCAAGAGATCACCATCGGCCGTCAACCGACGACGCCGACTCCACTGACGCTGAAAAGCGAATTGGATCTGCCATCTGAATTCCGTCCCAAAGATGCCGATGGCAACGTCATCCCAGGAATCGTAAAAATTCCGGATAACATCTTTGAAATCGCCGCCGAGAAAAACTGGAAAGTCGTCGACTACAAAACCCGCAGCACCGGCGGATTTGACGGATCGCCAAACTTGGTTCTGGTTGTTCTGCCAAACTGGCCACAGCCAAATCAAGATGTCTTCTTGCAGATCAGCCCTCCACAAGACCTCGATCACCCTGCAAATGGCGCCGACCCAAAACCAAATCCACGCACGACTGTGGGCTTGGGCACACTGACTGTGATCACAGCTGATAAAACTGTGAATCCACCAGTGGGGCAATTGCGTTTGATGCACGGAGATGACAGCAAATATCAATGGAACAATTTGCTGCAAGCTGGAAGCTGCACAAGCTGCCATAGCGTTCCTTTGCGTTCGATCAGCCCGCGTGGTTTCGGTCACGTCAACTGGGAAAATCGGATGACCGAAGCAGACCAAGCTCTGGTCAGTGAAATCAACCAGATGATGAAGATCGAAAACTTCTCATGGGGTACGGATCAAAACGGATACCCATTGGGTGCTCCGACTTACTATCATCCCTACGGTTGGGCTCCAGCGAACTCGCCGACTCGCACGGAAGAGTACGTGAAGAACTGCTTCAACAATCGTCAGGACAACTTCTACATGGGCTTTGGAAACTACCAGGTCCAGACTCAGAAAAATCCTGAAGCTCAGATGTCGGATTGGACGAAGGTTCGCAATGCGATGAACTGCGTGGATTGCCACAACAACAAACAGCGTGGTTATCTGCATGCGGGTTTCAGCTTTGACGAGATGATCTTCAAGGTTGTGGTTGATCGCTCGATGCCACCAGATTCAGATCTGACCACTGACGAGCGCCTGGCCGTGATCAACTGCTTGCGCCAGGAATATGACGAGACTGATGATGCTTGGAGAAAAGCCGGCTCGTGGATGAAGAAGATGTCTTGCGGGCTTTAAACTGGCCGCATCGCTTTTTGTTTTTTAGGAAATTGAGGAATGGAGTACAGGAAACTGTGCTCCATTTTTTTTGCTTTCCGCGAAGTACCTGCATGGAGAGGCATTGAAGGTGCTCGCATTTTTGTTGCCTTATAAGGTAACAAAAATGCGATGTATGAATTAGACCTTCGTGCTCGTGAAGGCCAATAAAATGGTCAGTTGACCAATATATTGGTCTTCAGCTCAAGGTCCTATTTCCTCATCCCCTGCCCCACCGAGCCAATGTCTGCGGAGCTCGTGGGCGCGTTTCGCCGAAGGCGAACTTTTGGTTCGATCCCTCGATTGTCAGGACGCAGATACTCCATGACTGCCACTGCCCATTGATACTCATCCCTGCTGACCCCTGCTCATCGCTCCTATTTTCAGCTCCTCACAAAAAATGGATTCCATCTTGCACGACCCTTCGTCAGACCGAAGGAGGGCCTATGTACAGCAAAGCAAAAATCGCGGGACACCCAATCCACCCCATGATCGTGGCGTTTCCGATCACCTTCTACACCGTATCCCTGATCGCTTTTGTCGTTTACCAGTTTGCGAACACGGAAATTTTCTGGTTCCGTCTTGGCGCATTCTGCACCTATGCAGGAGTTCTCAGTGCACTGGCCGCAGCTGTTCCTGGATTTATCGACTGGGCTTTTGGGATTCCGAAAGAATCGGCGGCGAAAAAGCGCGGGCTGATTCACATGGCGTTGAATGTGACCGCCTTGATACTGTTTGCGATCAACGCTTACCGGGTTTATGGCAACTGGTACACTCCGGTGGAAGATGCATCCGGACTTTGGATTGTGGCTTTGATCGGCGTTTGTTTGACAGTCGCGGCCGGGTATCATGGTTGGGAGCTGATTGCGACCCACAAAGTGGGCGTCAGCATGACTCCCGAGCAGGAGCGAATCGAACCCGTCGAAAAAATGGATCGCAAAGATCACGAAGCCAGTCAGACGCGAGCCACTTAAAGGGTTCGCGCCATGGTTGTCTTGATTTGGGCTTTGGCCGCACTGGCTGCTGTCATTATCTATGATCGCTTCTTCTCGGAAGAGAATGTTACACGAAATTATCCGATTATCGCGCACATTCGGTCTTTTCTTTTGTCGATCGGACCTTTTATCCGCTCGTGGATTCTGTTGCCGGACCGAAATGAACGACCCTTTGATCGCAGTCAGAAAGATTGGATCAAAAATCTTTCGCATCAAAAAGACAGTCACGTCGGATTTGGCTCGAACCTTCCCATGCACGTCGCAGGCAATCCGATTTTGAAACCGGCGGCCTTTGCAGTGCCGCAAGATGAATACTCGATTCATAAAAAAGTTCTGGCACTCCCCGCTCGGAAAACGTTGGGCGAGTACCGGAACCGCACCAAGGCTTGGCTACCACCCTCGATTGTGAATATTTCGGGCATGAGTTTTGGCTCGCTTTCAGGTCCCGCAATTCAAGCCTTGAATAAAGGGGCACGGCTCGCAGGCTGTTATCACAACTCGGGAGAAGGCGGGATCAGTCCCCATCACCTTCAAGGCGGAGATCTGATTTTTCAATTCGGCACGGGATACTTTGGCTGCCGAGATCAAGAAGGTCGATTCAGTCTTGAAAAACTGCAGGCCTCGCTTCATCCCCAGGTTCGGGGAATTGAGATTAAACTTTCTCAAGGAGCCGAGCCCAATTGCGGGATTCTTCTTCCGGGAGCAAAGGTCACAGCGGAAATTGCGGCAGCTCGTGGAATCACCGAGGGTCGTGACTGCATCAGTCCCAATCATCACAAGGCGTTTCAAAATATTCCGGAGATGATTCAGTTTATCGAGCGAATCGCGCACGAAACAGGCCTTCCGGTCGGAATTAAATCCGCCGTCGGACAATTGAAATTCTGGCAAGAGCTGGCCGTCGCCATGAAGTCCACCAAACGTGGGCCTGATTGGATCACCATCGATGGCGGTGAAGGTGGTACGGGCGCAGCCCCCATGGCCTTCACAGATCATGTCAGTCTGCCATTTCGCGAAGGCTTTGCGCAGGTGTACCGACTTTTTTGGCAAGCCGGATGGGCCGATAAAGTCGTCTGGATCGGAAGTGGAAAACTGGGACTTCCCGAGCGTGCGCTGACGGCCTTTGCTCAAGGTGTGGATCTGATCAATGTTGGGCGCGAAGCCATGATTTCGATTGGCTGTGTGCAGTCTCTGAAATGTCATACGAACAAATGTCCAACTGGCGTCACCACTCATCAAGCTTGGCGGACCAAGGCCTTGCAACCCGAGGTTCAATCGCAAAGATTTGCGAATTACTGCCGGTCTTTTCGCAATGAACTTTTGGCGCTCACTCACGCCTGTGGTTACAAGCATCCGTCCGAATTCACTCCGCAGGATATTGATATCGCGGATGGGGCCGGCCGATTGATTTCGTTGGAGAATCTATGCGGCTACAACAAACATCATCAGTTTCAAATGTGGGAGGGATCGAACCTCGGTCTCGAGGCCGATTTATAAGAGATGAAAGTGATCAGCGAAGGCTCTTTGAAATTTTTTAAATCCTATATTGAAACCCCCTCTCCATCTGGATACGAACGCGCGGCCCAGTCCTTGTGGCTGGAGCATATGAAATCCTTCACTGACGATATTCATCTGGATCATTACAACAACGCGATTGCCGTGCTCAATCCCAAAGCGAAATTCAAAATCATGTTGGAAGCCCACGGCGATGAAATTTCCTGGCTTGTGAATTACATTGATCAAAAAGGATTTTTGCATGTGCTGCCAAATGGCGGCGCTGATCCGCAGGTTTGCCCAGGGAAGCGCGCGCATATTCACACCCGAAAAGGAATGATTCCCTGTGTGTTCGGATGGCCGGCGATTCACCTTCGAAATTACATTCGCGATTTGTATATTGATGACAGCCACTTGTTTGTGGACTGTGGTTGCTCGTCCCGCGAAGAGGCCGAGAAAATTGGAATTCGCGTTGGCGACGTGATCACGTTCCGTGACGGCCTTGAGATGATGAACGATCGATTCTTAGTGGGCCGGGGCCTGGACAACCGAATTGGCTCTTTGATCATCGCCGAGGTCGCCCGGCATTTTAGCCAAGCCCGAGGCGATCTTCCTTATGCTCTTTATTTTGTGAATGCCGTTCAAGAGGAAGTGGGATTGAAGGGTGCAAAGATGGCGGCCGATCAAATTCAGCCGGATGTGGCGATCGTGACGGACGTGACCCACGACACCAGCACACCGTTTATTGACGAGCGTAAGAATGGCGACACCCGCTGCGGTTGGGGTCCGGTTGTGGCAATTGCACCGGCGATTCATAAAGAGCTTCTGCAATTGACCGAGGATGTGGCCAAAGACAAGGACATTCCCATTCAGCGAGTCGCGATTTCGCGCGAGACCGGCACCGATGCAGATGCGATTGCATTGGCGCGCGGCGGGGTTTGTTCGATTCTCATTTCTCCACCGCTTCGCTATATGCACACACCGGTCGAGATGGTTTGCTGGAACGATGTCGAGGCCACGATTCAGCTAATGTGCGGGATGATCCGAAGACTAACTCCGGACCTGATTAACAAACGACATGCTTTTGTGGGGAACGAGCTTGGATAACTATTTCTTCTTCGACTTTGCTTTTGGCTTCGTTTTGGCCTTCAGTTTTGTTTTGGCTTTGGTTTTAGCCGCAGGTTTTTTGGCGGCCTTTGCTTTGCGAGCCGTATCCGCTTTCGCTGATGACTTTGATTTGGATGTCGAGTTATTCAGCGCGATCGCCTCTTGAACCAGAGCTTTTAGGGCCTTCTCGTTGATCTTTTCGCCTTCCTTGAAATCGATGGCGCGGCGGGCATTTCCTTCGAGGCTGGAATTAAAAAGCCTGGACGGATCTTTCAGCGATGCACCTTTGTGGAAAGTCATTTTGACGACAGCTTTGTAGGTTTCGCCAGTGCAGATAATTCCGTTGTGCTCCCAAACCGGAGTTCCCATCCATTTCCACTCTTCGACGATTCCCGGATCTGCGGATTTCACGATCGCGCGGATCTGCGCCAGCATTTGACCGCGCCAATCGGCAAGCTGAGCAATGCGCTCGTCAATTTTCTGAGAGGGAGATTCGACATTTGATGGACTGGTATCTTTCATTGAGGTGGCTCCTGGAGTAGGTGATCCAGTCATCCTACCCAGGGCATTTTGAATTCGCAAGCAGATGAGGACGGACTGAACAGCCAGTCCCCACTGGCCTGATGGTTTAGTGCATTTTGCTTCTTAAAATCTCGTCTTCAATTTTGACCACTTTGTTGTAGAGACCAAAGATCAAAAGTGTTGGCACCCACTGGCCGACAAAATTTCCCAAAGTTGTTTTTTTGTTCATGGTCAGAAACAGGGACGCACCCATGCTGGCCAACCCCAGACCTAAAAAGGCCAGATTCGGAATTTTCTTGGTCTGTGACTCGATCATTTCATTCGGCAATTCGGTTTGATACTGAGCCGACATTTTATCCTGTTGATTGTCGATCATTGATTTGTCCATAGCACTTCCTTTCATGAGGGAGGAAATCCTCGATTGAGGAACTGGGATTGCAATGGATGGGCCGAGGCGATGACGGGCTCTTTGATTTTCAGTCTTGAGTTGGGGAATAAATTTACCCCAAAGGCATGCCTTGCATCGCGTCTGAAATCGCAATCGTTTTCAATCTATTTTCATCATCGCAAAAGGGCGGTTTTTAATTGAAACAAATGTTATTTCCCGAGAAGAAAGGGCATGCAAAATTTGATATTCAATTTGATCATGACCTTGATGCTTTCTTTTCAACCAGCACTGGCCGGGCCCCATCTCAATTGGGACCTGAACGACGTCACTTACCTGATGCCATTGCCACAAACGGCGGATCAGGAAAATCTCATCGACTGGTCCGAAAATCTTCTTCCCACCCAAATCTTGCAAGAGCTTCCCCGCCTCACACCGGGTGCCGAACTTGGAACTGTCACTCGCACCATCAAGGTTTTCGGTGTGCGCGTTGATCCATGCTTTCAAGCCAACCCAATGGCCCCTTGCCAAGCGCAAGTGCGCTTTGTCTGGCAGCCACTTGTGATCGGTGTTCAAGGTCGCGCGACAACTCAAGATGCTGCTTACCATAGCTTTTACAATCTGACGGATTCGCAGTTTCAAAATCTTCTGCAGGCCTTGCAGGCTTGGAAATCTCGTTTTGTCACCAACGCCACACGCACCAATGGATTGGCGCTGCAAGTTCACCCCATTCTTGCCAGCAGCCCGCAAGCACTGACCGAGTTCAACCGCTTGATCCTCTCCCATTTGCAATCTGCGAAGCTCTCTCGCGCAACGGCGATGGTCCTGCGCGGAGGCGGCAACATGTGGGCCTTTACAGGTCTTGATCTCTCGACCGCTCAGGACGGCAGCACCTTGCTGATTCCGATCCGCATTCCGCGCCTCACACAAGCGGCACAGACTTTCGTGAATCAAGCCGTTCCCTTTGATTCTTTCGAAGAGTCGGCCATCGTTCCTTCTCCGGTGCAAGTCGAAGATAATTTCGGCGATTTCGTGAAGCTTGCAAAGAAAAACCACTTCCTAACCGAAGCTGAACTCAACCAAGCGCTGAAATCTGCCGCCAAGTTCGAAAATCCTCGCTTCTTTAATTCGGAAAATCTGGATTGCATGAGCTGCCATCTGGCCCAGCCTGTTCGCACCTGGACCGAGCCTGAATTCGCTAAGAAAAATCCGGTCGCGCCCGTTTTCGCTGAGACTTACACAAATCCGCGCCACAATTTAGAAAACACAACCACTGAACTATTGAACACAGGCCAGCTGCGCGGTCTTGGATATTTTGGATGGAATGCCGTGATCAGCCAGCGAGTCATCCACGATTCAGCCGAAGTGGCCGATCAATTGAACGCTCGCTGATTTTCAATGCGATTTATTTTTTAAGCTCGACGACCACTGGACAGTGATCGGAACCGTAGACTTCATTGCGGTGGTAAGAATCTTTCAGGCGATCTGAAAACTCTTCGTTGGCCATGAAATAATCCAAGCGCCATCCCACGTTCTTTTCACGAACTCCGGGACGGTAACTCCACCATGTGTAATGCCCGCCTTCCGGCTGAAACTGGCGAAAGGCATCGATGTAGCCTTTGCCGATAAACTGAGTCATCCAGGCGCGCTCTTCCGGCAGAAATCCCGCATTTTTCTGATTGGATTTGGGATTTTTCAAATCAATTTCTTGATGAGCAATATTCCAATCCGCACACATGATCACATTCTCGCCTTTTTTGCGGAGAGCCTGCGCGGTTTTTAAAAACTTCTCGCAGAAGGCAAGCTTGTAAGGAAGTCTTGCGTGATCGCGCTGTGAATTCGGGAAATACGAATTGATCAAAGTGAACTTTGGAAATTTGGCGATGATCACACGCCCTTCATTATCAAACTTGGAATCGCCAAGCCCAAGCTCGACACTGACCGGCTCTTTCTTCGAAAAAATCGCAGTGCCACTGTAGCCCAGCTTCTCGGCCGGATTCCAAATCGCATGATACTTCAAAGGATTGCGATACTCGGGCTCCAACTGCTCGGGGGTCGCCTTGATTTCCTGAACGCAGACGATATCGGCGTTCTCTTTTTCAAACCATTTCAGGAATCCGCCCTTACCGCAAGCGCGGATCCCGTTCACATTCCAGCTGACTAATTTCATAGACCGTCAATATAGCCCACTCGATAGGCCCGGGCAACTTGTCTGCTTACATCTCGCCCAGTTGCGAACGCACATCTTCGGTCAAAGGCTCGGGCGCTGTTTGGCCCGCCGTCTTTCGAGATGGTGCGGCGGGGGAGCCGTCCCCGCCGCTACCGGTACCCGCAGTTTTCGTCTTCTCGATTTCGCGCATCTTAAATGTATAGCGAATCATAAATGTCTTATTCTTCGGGAACGGCCATGCTGAAATCGCACGCGTGGCACACTCATAAAGTTCCGACGAGTTCATTTCATTTATTTCTTCTGAAAAATCCGAGGATTTCCCCTCGGGGCCAACGGTCCATTTCACAACCAGTTTTCCGGCACGGATCGACAGACCTTTTTTCAGCTCGGCATTGTAGCAGGCTTGGACCTCTTTCAGTCGTCCTTTGATCACCATTTGATAGGCCGATTCGTCATTATTCTCAGCCTGAGCCGTCTTCGGCGCAGCCACTTCGGCCGGCTTTTCTTTGCGAAACCAACCGCCGACTTTGTCCATCTGAAGAATTCCGACAAGGATTGCGACAATCGCCACACTCCCACCAATCATCAGCCATTTTCCGCGACTTTGCTGCTGCATAAGACCCTCCTGGATCTGATGTCTTCAGTTTACGGTCTTCAAACGGCGAAGAAAAAGTTGCCGAAACTGTCTAAGTTTTGCTTGCTTGAAAGAGCTCAGGAATTCGGCGTTTCTCAATGTGAATAAATCGAATCTGGATTTCTGGACATCCAAAAAAGAAAGCCCCTTGCGGGGCTTTCAAGTCTCAAAATGAGATCACAACTCTCTGAAGACTATCGAGATGGTGCTGGTGCAGTAGTGGGTTGCTGCTGCGGCATTGGTGGCGGAGTTTGGCGTTGCATTTGTGGCTGAGCCGCTGGTGCCGTTGAAGGTTGCCGCTGCATTTGTGGTTGGGTCGGCTCTGTCATCTCGGTCTCGTCAGGCATCGTTGTCGAAGATCCAGTTCTGAGTTGTCTCTGCATCGGACGATTGAAAATACGGTCGACCTCGGCGCGGAATTTTTGTTCGTTGATCATATTGCCGTTTAAGACCGTGCTCCAGTGGCGAACGATTCCGGCCATGATGATCGCCTCGTGAATTTCAGCTTCGGTAGCGCCATCCAGTTTCAACGCCGCCTGGGTGTCGAAATAATTGCAGTACGAGCAAGGGATCTGCGACGCCACGGCGACTCCGATCAGGGATTTGTCTTTGCCTGTCAAGGCAGTGTTCGGGCTGATCATGATATCGCGCTGGGCCCGCCAAGCACCCACAACGGCCGCATCTGGAACATTTTGGAAGAAGGTCGGAACAAATCCGAACAGGGCCTTCATATCGGCCTGCACAGCTTCGGCGGTGTTGGCGTTCGCGGCGAATTCAGGCATTTTTTCTCCCGAATCCATTTTCGCTTTCACATTTAAGAACGCCCGATCGACTTCGCCCTTGAAGGCCGCCAAGTCTCCATTTAATCCGTTCAGCCAAGTGCTCCAGTGCCGGGTCAAAGCGGAGACCGCAAGGGCTTCACGAATCTCCATGTCTGTGGCGCCGCCCGCTTTCGCAGCCTTGGTGTGGAAGTAAGTGCAGTAGTGGCAAGGCACCTGAGAGGAAACCGCAAGACCGATCAGTTCTTTTTGTTTGCCAGACAAGGCGGTTTGAGTGCCCATCTGGAAGTTCTTCATCTCTTCCCAAGCCCCGGTGATGCCAGCCTGCGGGTAGGCCCGTAAGAATTCAGGCACGAAGCCCAAAGTTTTTTCGATATCCTTATAAGTTTGTTGAGCCGCAGGATTGGAAATCTGGGGCTGAGACTTTGTCGTTGTTTGTTTTTTCATTTCGCCCGCACCCAAACTGAGCGTCGAAGCGAAGATCAAGGCCAAACCAAGCCCGAGGGAAAACTGCTTTTTCATTGGTGACTCCTTTAACTTTTGTCACGACCTGTGACATT
>CBIHPB010000078.1:0-12908 GCA_966211485.1 uncultured Bdellovibrio sp. | reverse complement strand
GCGGTCAAGTGCCAGCTGGTCTGCTAAAACCTCGACCAGAGGCCCAGATTTAGTGGCCAATAGGTGCTCGACACCATAATTTTTTCCGCGCAGTGAATCGAAGTTCATGGAGAAAGCGAGATAGCACACAGCAACGAAGGTCTGCAACCGACGAAAAAGCTGTTAGGCTTTTCTTCACGATGCACTTCGGGCAGGAACAAATCTTTCAGTGGTTCGCGCAGTATGCCTACCAACCGGGCATAGTTTATCTGGCGGTTTTCGCCATGATGATCGCCAGCGGTTTTGGATTTCCACTTCCAGAGGAAGTGACCATCATTTCCGTCGCTATTTTGGCCTATATGGGTGCCAACCCACATATGTTTCCGCCCCCTTATAGCGGAGCGCCCGTGGTCGACGGCTACGAAGCGGCTCTGGTTGTCTCGGCGGCCGTCTTCTTAGCGGATAATCTTGTGTTCTGGCTGGGGCGAACCTTTGGCCGCAAAATTATGAAAATGCGGCCGTTCCAAAAATTCTTTGATGGTCCGGTCATGCTGAGAATCAATCACTTCGTCACTCGTTATGGGGTGTACGCGGCATTTATTTTCCGCTTCACGCCTGGCATTCGGTTTCCGGCTCATTTGTTTTTAGGGCTCAGTCATTTTTCAGCATTGGCTTTTTTGTTGGTCGACGGTCTGGCCGTTTTGATCAGCGTGCCGACACAGATTCTGCTGGTTTATCACTTTGGCGAGCCGATTTTAACCACACTTTATAAATTCAAATTCTACGTTGGAATCCTGTTGGCGGTCGCCCTGGTGTATTTCGGCGGCAAGCGCCTGTGGCAGAGATTTCGCTCGGCCCAAGCGCAAAGCAAATCCTAAAAAGGGGAGCGCCGCTGAAATTAAGCGGCGCTTGAAGTTGGATACAAAGTGTCCAAATCGATCTGACAGCTGACGCTGAGATGCGATTGTTTTTGCTGAGTCCGTCCGTCCGCATCCGGCCAGAAAACTTTTTCGTAACCTTCCAGCAGGCCATAAAGCTCTTCACGAATGCGGAAGAGAAGTCCCGCATCGGTTCCCAAAAGCCAGTCCATTTGAATGATGTAAAGGCTTTCTTCCAGCTCTTCTGATTTCATTGAAGAGAGAAAACTTTTTGGCACAGACTCGATCAGGCAGTAGCCGTTGTGCGAGTAAGTTTTAAAAGACTTCTCGAGGCTTTCGAAAACTTCCGGTTTCATGCGCTCTTTTTGTTTTTTGAACGAGTGATACAAAAGCGCATCGTTGGCGACATACTCGGCCTTGCTGAGATAATCGGTGATCGAGTCCACCTTGCAGGCCTCGTGTGCGGGATCCTGGCTGTGAGCATTGTAATCCAAAGCCACTAGCGAGCGCAGGCTGAACAGCATCGAGTGCAGGTAATGAAGCTTCTCGACAACCGGGCGCGAGAATTTCAAATTAAAATTGTACAAAAGCGGCTGCGACATTTTGGTTTCCAGATAGTCGATCGCTTCGACGAGATGGCAAAGATGTCCCAGATCCACGCCCCATGGGTGCAGAGAGGAATCCAATGTGTCTGTGAAATTGCGCTCGAAATACTCAACCAACGCAGCCGGAGCGGATTTCATATGGCCACGCAAAGCGGTGACGCGAGGCTGAGAGCGCTCGAACAATTCACGATGCGGCTCAAGTGCCAGCCAAGCTTCATGACAGAAGGGGAAATTCATTTTTGGCCCCGAAAAAGGGTTTTTCAAATTTTGATTCAGGTGTACCAATGAGAGGCCCACCAAGGCATCAGAAAAATAGTGAAACGGAGCCTCGGGCTGCGAGTGTTTGAATTCGTCTTCTTTCCAAAATTCGATTTTTTGCGGACGAAGCACAGAACCCGATTCAACCTTGATATCAAATCCCAACCATACTTGGTCTTGAGATGACGTCTTTTTCATCCTTGAACTCCCTCGGTGGATCATGTCAAAATCTTCAACAATTGATCGGATTGCAGGTCTCATTTCTGAAGTCGAGGTCGCCACAAAATGCCCAGCTACTCTGATTCTCACAGCCATCTGTCAGACCCAAGGCTTGAGACCGAGGTCGAGTCGATGCTGGCGCGTGCGAAGGCTCGGGGAATTACGCAGTTTCTGCAGGGTGGAGTCGGTCCCGAGGATTGGGAGCGACAGAAAAATCTGAAATCTCGACATCCTGAAATTCGTCTGTGCTTTGGTCTGCATCCGTACTGGGTCGCTGATCACACCGACGTCGAATGCGAGCAGGGCCTGGATTTGCTGGCACGCGAGATTCCGAAGGCGGAAGCCTTGGGCGAGCTGGGTTTGGATTTGCGACCACAAATCGTGAAGGATTCGATTTCAAGACAAATTCAAATTTTCGAAGATCAGTTGCAATTGGCCGAGATGGCGAAAAAACCGATCGTGCTGCATTTGGTGCGCGCTTTCAGCGAAGCCAAACAGATTTTCGATCTGCATGGAGTGCCATCACGTGGCGGTATGGTTCATTCGTTCAATGGATCTGCGCATGAGGCGGAAAGCTATCTTGCGCGCGGATTGCATCTTTCGATCGGCGGACCTGTGTGCCGGCCAGACAATCAGCGACTGCATCAGGCCGTGCAGATTTTGCCATTTGAAAATCTGCTGGTTGAAACAGACAGTCCGGATCAGCCGCCACCAAGGCTTGCGGGACAGCATAACGAGCCCTTGTCATTGTGGGATGTGGCTGAAATGATTGCTAAAATCAAGAAATCGAGTCCCGAGGAAATTCTTGACATCTCGAGCCGAAACCTCGAGAAATTGCTGGATGGAAAATCCGCAGCAAACACAAGTCCCAAATACGAATCCTAATTTCAATCCGGACACTCAGCAGCCACGCGAAAACAAGTACGTGCTTCACCGCCGTTTTGATCGCATGGGCCGTTTGGTGGGCGACGCCGCGATGGAAAAACTTTTTGGCACGCATGTGATGGTGCTGGGAATGGGCGGAGTTGGTTCGTGGGCGGCGGAAAGTTTGGCGCGATCGGGTGTTGGAAAAATCACAGTCGTCGATTTCGACGAGATCTGCATCACCAACGCCAATCGACAAATCCATGCTCTGCAAGGTTTGGTGGGAAAAAAGAAAGCCCAAGTCATGGCCGAGCGTCTGCGAAAGATCAATCCGCAGGCAACAATCAAAGAACACATCATGTTCTACAACGAAGAAAATTCAGAGACGATTTTGGCTGAAAAGCCAGACTTCGTGATCGATGCCATCGACAACCTGACAGCGAAATGCCATTTGCTGGCGACCTGCCGAAAGCTGGGTTTGCCTGTGATCACCTCGGCCGGGGCCGCCGCTCGTCTGGATCCTTTGGCTGTTGAGTTGACCGATCTGGCAGACACGCACACGGACCCTCTGGCGCATCAGGTGCGAAAAATTCTGCGCCAGCGACACGAATTCCCAGCTAAAGGAGAATTCGGAATTCCTTGCGTGTTTTCAACTGAAATCCCGATGATGCCCGAAGAGCTCAAGTACGACGAAGGCAAAGGCTTTCAGTGTGTCTGCCCCCAGGGACAGAACAATCTGCATTCATGTGACAAGCGAAATCGCATTTACGGAACAGCGAGCTTCGTGACTGGAAATTTTGGCTTGGTGATGGCTTCTTGGGTTGTTCGCAAAGCTTTACAGACAACATTGAAAATGAAAGCAATGCCGGCGGAAACGGCCGAGCAGTTGCATGAGGAGCACCACTCGAGAGCGTCGTACTTTTCTTTACCATGACAGGTTCCATCGTCATCGTCGGTTTCATCTACGTGGGCTTTGTGATCCGACATCACTGGCAGCAGAGCAAGCTTGCAAAAAAGCAAAAGGGCTAGACCATTCCAGGCTTTGACCAAATCCACACCTAGCCTTTAATCTATCAAGGTATGGAAAAATCTAATCTTGTGGTTCGCGCACTGGGGCAATTGCCGAAGCCCTGGCTGCAAAGTGGCGTTTACGGCTTTGAGTTGGCTCGGTCCGTGGCTTTTCTTTCGCAGAACTTGATGCTTTTGGCATAGAACGAAAGAAATCGGACTCGAGATCCTGATTTTGCCCGTAATTTCCGAATGGTGCTAAAGGACCTCTCAGCTCTGCTGAAACAGGACGCGAAAAACATTGCCCACGGCGTGTATCCGGCCGAGGTGCTTTGGACCGAATCGGCGACCGAGTTTCTGAAGCGAACACCTCAGGTTCTTTTGGATTCGATGAAAATTCAGAAACGCCGATTGCAGAGCCGGGCTCATGACTTCAATCCGGAAGCGGCCGAGTACCTGCGGGATGTGCCGGATTATTTCCAGCGCAATTATCATTTTCAAACCGGCGGCTATCTCACCGAAAAAAGTGCCGAGCTCTACGAGCATCAAGTCGAGATCTTGTTCACCGGGGCTGCCGATGCCATGCGCCGGCTGATTCTTCCGCAGCTGAGAGAGCATTTCCCTTACACAAAAGGCGAAGGCCTGCACTTTCTGGAAGTTGCAGCCGGAACGGGACGGCTTACGCGGTTTGTGAAGCTGGTTTTTCCGAAGGCAAAAGTGACTGTGATGGATGTGTCGCATCCCTATTTGAAAAAAGCTCAGAAAAACTTGGCGGAATTCAAGCGCCTGGATTTCGTGCAAGGGGACGCGGCGGATCTGCCATTTAAAGACCAGCAATTTGATGCGGTTTATTCGTGCTTTTTATTCCATGAGCTCCCGTTGCCCGAGCGCAAACGCGTGTTGGCTGAAGGTTATCGAACTCTCAAGCCGGGTGGTTTCTACGGGTTTGTGGACTCTGTGCAAAGCGCCGATAAGAAGGATTTCGACTGGGCGCTCAAGCAGTTTCCGATCGATTTTCACGAACCTTTTTTCAAAAACTATGTGCAAAACCCGATGGAAGGCCTCCTTCAGGCCGCGGGCTTTGAGAATGTGCGCACAGAGCTTGGCTTTTTCTCGAAAGCGGTCGGAGCACGGAAGTAATTTAGTCGGCATTTCTTCTTGCAAATCACTTTCTAAGTCATTAATTTCTTTGGTTTCTAAAAAGCCATAGACGAGGCCATCGTCTGTTTAAACCCGCAGCCCAAAAAACTGCGGTGGATATCGCAAGATATCAGAGGGACCAGAAATGAACACAAACGGAGTCATTTCAAAATTTATCGATCACCACTATCGCCACTTCAACGCAGCTGCCATGAAAGATGCAGCGGTTGCTTACAAGAAGCACTTAGATAACGGCGGTCAAATGCTGGTGACCTTGGCGGGCGCGATGAGCTCGGCTGAACTGGGACTGTCTTTGGCTGAGATGATCCGCCAGGATAAAGTTCATGCCATCTCTTGTACCGGTGCGAATCTGGAAGAAGACGTTTACAACTTGGTAGCGCACTCTCACTATGTTCGCATTCCGAACTACCGTGACCTGACTCCAGAAGACGAACAAAAACTTTTGGATCGTCATCTGAACCGCGTGACGGATACTTGTATCCCTGAAGAAGAGGCCATCCGCCGTATCGAAAACGCGATCTACGATGTTTGGCAGGATGCGGACGCCAAAGGCGAATCTTACCTGCCGCACGAATACTTTTACAAAATCCTGCTGAATGGTTCTTTGAAAAAGTATTACGAAATCGATCCGAAAAATTCATGGCTGTTGGCCGCTGCTGAGAAGAACCTGCCGATGGTTGTGCCGGGTTGGGAAGACTCGACAACAGGAAACATCTTTGCCGGAGCCTTGATCAAAGGTGACGTCAAGAAGCCAACGACAATGAAGTCCGGAATCCAGTATATGACTTCTTGGGCCGAGTGGTACATGTCTGCCAGCAAAAAAGCAGATATCGGCTTCTTCCAGATTGGTGGTGGTATTGCCGGTGACTTCCCAATTTGCGTGGTTCCAATGCTTCACCAGGATTTGGGTTACAGCGATGTGAAATGCTGGAAGTACTTCTGCCAGATTTCAGATTCAACGACGTCGTTCGGTTCTTATTCAGGTGCTGTTCCAAATGAGAAAATCACTTGGGGTAAACTTGAAATCGACACACCAAAGTTCATCGTTGAATCGGACGCGACGATTGTGGCTCCATTGATGTTCGCTTACATCCTGGGCTGGTAATCGGAGAGACCAATGGTTGAGATGAAGGGGATTTACCAAGGCGATAAGCGTTGCGAGACAACCCACGGTCCTTCGGGATCGAAGCTCTCAACGGATGCTCCCAAAGACAACGCGGGAAAAGGCGAAGCTTTTTCCCCGACGGATTTGGTGGGTGCCGCTTTGGCCACTTGTATTCTCACCACCATGGCCATCGTGGCCGAGCGGGACGGCAAGGACATTCGGGGTTCGACGTTCCGTGTGACCAAAGAAATGTCGGCCAATCCTCGAAAGATCGAGCGATTGGCTGTGTATCTGCAGCTTCCGTCTCACTTCGATAGCGAGTATCGCAAGAAGCTCGAACACATCGCGCTCACGTGCCCTGTGCACCGAAGTCTGCACCCAGATGTACAATTGCCTCTAACATTCGAATGGACTCTCTAACCTCTGAGAGTCTATGAAGGCCCCTTTGAATTGATCCGATTCAAAAATATTAAGACTGATTTCTTCTGATCCGTCGTTCTTATTTTCAAAATCTAAAAGTTCGTCAGCTCATGCTGCCGCAGATTTGAATTCATTTTAAGATTCTCACAATGAGACTGCGTCTTTTCACTTTCTCACATTGAGGCGCGAACTCAATCACATGGTTTGATAAACTGTGTCTGTATTCAAATTAACGGGGGAATTATGAAGAACGTCCGCTCACCGCAGGCTTTGCGAAAACTTCAAATTAAAAGTATTGCAGCTGTCTCAGTCGCTTTTTTTGGGCTGCAGGCGCTGTTTTTAAATGCCACGCCAGTGAAGCCCGAGGGGCAGCGCACGCCTCCAGGACAGGCAAAGAAATTCGCCGCTGGACAAATCCTGGTGCAAATGAAGGCCGGCCTTTCGGACGAGGATGCCGATCAGATCTTCGGCCGCCACAATGGTAAATCTAAAAAGAAGATCAATCAGATTCGCTTGCATGTCGTCGATGTGCCAGTGGGTTCCGAACAAGCGATTGCTCAAAGTCTGTCGGAAGATCCAAATGTGGATTTTGCCGAAGTCGATGGAATGGTCGCTCCGGATGATATTATCGTGAATGATACAAACGTTGGTTCCGAGTGGCATATTCCAAAAATCAGCGCACCAGCTGCTTGGAGCACAGCCACAGGCGAAGGAATCACCATTGCGATTTTAGATTCAGGTGTGGATGGAAACCACCCCGATCTCGTGGCCCATATGGTGCCGGGATACAATTTCTACGATAACAACACGAATACCGACGACGTTTTCGGCCACGGAACGCTGGTGGCGGGAAGTGCGGCGGGAGTTGGAAATAATAGTCTCGGAGTCGCCGGTGTTGCTTGGAACGCCAAGATCATGCCAATTCGTGTTTCGGATACGGCGGGCTACGCTTACTGGAGCACATTGAGTTCAGGTTTGACCTATGCTGTTGATCACGGAGCAAAAGTTGCCAATATGAGCTTCCAAGCTCACTTGGGGGCATCGGTGATCAGTGCTGCTCAGTATATGATGAGCAAAGGTGGAGTGGCTGTGAACTCGGCTGGAAACACAGGTGCGATCGATACAACACCTGCCAGCGATTATCTGGTTTCAGTTTCGGCGACAGATTCAAATGATGCGCGTACGGGCTGGTCGTCATTCGGACCTTATGTGGATGTTTCAGCTCCAGGAGCTGGAATCTACACCACTCAAGGTGCGGTTCGTGGCGGTGGCTACGCCTACTGCAACGGAACTTCATTCTCGGCGCCGATCACTGCAGGAGTTGTGGCTTTGATGATGCAAGCCAATCCGAAATTGCCTCCACAGCAAATCGTTCAGCTTTTGAAATCAACTGCAACCGATTTGGGCGATGCTGGTTGGGATCAATATTATGGAACGGGACGAGTGAACGCTGCGGCTGCGGTTCAAGCGGCAGCTAGTGTTGTTGTCGTCGATTCAACTGCGCCGACGGTCAGTTTCTCGGGCTTGTCTTCAGGCTCTGTCGTGAAGGGGCAGCAAATCATCGATGTGAACGCCGCTGATAATATCGGCGTAGCGAAAGTTGATTTGTATGCAAATGGTGCCCTGGTGGGTACGGATACGACATCGCCTTACTCTTTTAGTCTGAATACGACGGCTTATGCCGATGGCAACCTGACTTTGATGGTGAAGGCTTCGGATTCATCTGGAAACAGCTCTTCATCGAGCCTGACAGTTTCAGTTCGCAATACGGTGGATAGCATTGCGCCAGTCATTAACTCGGTGTCGCCTACTTCGGGATCTGTTCTGGGCCGAAACTCGGCGACAGTGTCGGCATCGGCTTCGGATAATATCGGAGTGGTGTCGATGATTGTGATTATCGATGGTGCTCAGAAGGCTTCTTCTTCTAGCGGTAGCATCAGCTACGGTTGGAATGTGAGAAAGGTTTCTTCCGGCACGCACACAATCGAGGTTCGCGCTCAGGATGCCATGGGCAATGTGACTTCGAAAGTCGTTCAGGTCATTAAGTAATCGAATCGAAGTGGTTCGCACAAGTCCTGTGCGAACCACTGATTTTCTGTCTATTTCAAATCAAAATACAAAGCGTCGTAGCCAACCATATTGCAAAGCTTGCCATTTTTGTCGGTGGCTTTGGTTGTGATGTAGCCGCGATTTCCCCACCAAATGCCCCACGAGTTTCGAATTGTCCAAGTGCCAACGCCAGCAGGCAGATTGCCGTTGGCATCGAAGACGCAGTTGCCGGCGGCGTCCACGGACGTTTCGCAGTCATAGCCTTCGATCACCACCATATGGTTTAAATCGTCCACATCGGTCTTGCCGCAGGTGTTGTAGACGCCGTGGCTGTAGCTCTGCCAGCGGTTGTCGACAGCCACGTCAACAGACACGGGTTGGTGAAGGACACCCACCACATAGGCGATATCGCGGTAAGATGGGGGCGGGATCTCTGGATGTTGTCCCAAATCGGAACCCAAAAGTTTGTAAGAGACGGCCGAAGCGACAGCAGGGGCTGCTTTGCACTTGCCTTGAGATTCGGTATAGTGGCCGTCAGATCCTTCAGCTGGAGCGCCCTTTGGGTGGATCAGCAGTTCAGCGGCAGGAAAATCGCCGCCATCACAACCAGCCATATCGGTTGCGCAGTTCAAGAGATAGTTAAATGACAAGGGACCTGGGTCGGCTCCGGCGTTCCCCATCCAAGATCCACGCAGTGTCGTGGTCAAAGCGAAATCCCAGCAGCTTCCACAGTTGCCTTGGTCTTCAACAGGACCCGCTTTTCCGCGCAGACTGTAGGCCGCCGGAACGGGAGTCACATCTTTGAAAGAAACTCGCGGAGCCGTTTTCAAAAACTGACGGCTGGCTTCGGTGCGAACCAGGCCGGTTGGAAATTGACGGTTGTAATTTCGAGTCGCATAAGTCGCGATTTCTGTAGCTTGAGCGCCGATTGAAAAAGTAACAGCAGCGGCGAAGAGTACAAGCCCAGTGGTTGGGGATGTCTTCATGGATGGATTCCTTCCTTTAAATGGCAACATCGTGCTGCCATCTGACATTCTAAAAGGAAGGCGAAAGGTCGGGTACGAGAAGTCTCAAATCCAGTCCAAGGAAGAGCATGGAAGAGCTCCGAAGGGCCCGAGCCGAGATGAAAGGCTTGGTTTACTCTTTCAGCAGACAGGTTGCAAAATTGTACATGCTGCCGATCTCGGCCCATACGATGCGGGTGCCATCATGCTGAAACTGAAACCAGTTTTCGTAAGGATCCGGAGTTTCGATTTTGATTTCCTCCACCGGGCCCGCCGATTGATTATTGACGATTTTCCGTCCCAATCTTGAACCCATCGGAAAAGTAAACTTCAGCGAGCGCGGTCCAAACTGATCGGTGAACAGGGCGACCTCCAGCATCTCAACCAATTGGGTTCCAGTTGAAAATTTGCGCTCTTCTTTGATGGCGCGAACTTCCACCCGGCAGCGAAGATTTTCGTGCATACGGCCTGAAGAAAGAATGCCGTGAATAAAATCGAAAGTTTGCGGTGTCAGTTTTTCAGTCGCTTTCACTGATGCTTGATAAGCTGGGAAATTTTTTGCTGAGACTCCTCCGGGGGCAAGGCTGAGATCGGGATCGGGTCCGATGCTAAAACCATTTTGGGAACACGCCAGTGTCGTCGATAAAAAGACAAACAGAAAAGCTCCAAAAGGCAGTTTCATAAAAATCCTCCAGTTCCTCAGAGATATCGAAATTTTCAACGAACCGGAAAAAAGTTTTTCTTATGATTTCCAGTCGTCATAACGATACCTTGATGTATCGGCGGCGGAGGGTGATTGCTTTCGAGCCAAAGCGAGATCAAATGTCGATTATCACCTTGAGCTGGTGCCGCCTTGGGACTGAAAGGTGGTTCCATGCAAAAGACTTCGACAGGTCGCGAAGATTAAGAACTGGCCGAGCTGTAAAATTTCAGACAGAAATTCCAGAAGCGGTGACTGAGATAAAGCAGAGCCACCGACCAAACAACCACCCATCCATAAAGGATCAAATCAGGCGGATCCAGCAAGGCTCGTGACGGAACACTGGCAACGACGGCGACGGGGAGCAAGGTCAAAACCATAATCTTCAGCCACGGCATATAGATCGAATCCGGTCGCATGCCCAGACGATAAATCTGGAACCACAGATATTGAACGTTATCAGCTTTCGTGAAGATCAATGAGACCGCACAAAAACAAAAGCGAATGGAATAGAGACTGATGAGTCCTGCCGGCACCAAAACGATCAGCCACAAAATCCGCATCCAGTTAAAATCCGGCAAGCCCGACAGGGCGTAGATCAACCAGCCGACACCTAAAACCAGATTTCCAATGATGGCCGAGTTCACGCGCTGACAGCTGATCATAAACTGCGAGCTGATGGGTTTCGCCAGCAGTAAATCCAATTCGCCTTTGCGGACTTTCTCCGACATGCGATCCAGGTTTTCGCTGAACAAAATCATGTAAATCGCATCGACAAAGAAAAGCATTCCAAGGAAAACGCGGGTCTGTTGCAGATTCCAACTGCCGATTCGGTCGGTGACGCGGAACAAAGCTTCGAAGGTGATGATCTGCGCCGCGTACCAGATGATGTCGGTGATAATTCGGGTTGCAAAGTTCGCTCGGTATTCCAGATCAGCGACAACGCTGGCTTTGAAAAAGGCTTTGAAGAGATGCAGGTATTTTCGGATCGTCTTCATGCGCCAGTCCCCGAATATTTCAAAAGACCGCGTCGCCAAATCGTCCAAGCGATAAAGCCAATCACGACAATTCCACCCGTGGTGGTCATAAATCCGTGCCAAACAAGATCGGCTGAGAATCGCCCAGTCAAATAGCCCACCGGAATATAAACCGCATTGGCAAAGGGCAGATTGAGAATCCAAGTTTTGTACGGATCTGGCAAAAGATCCAATGGGAAGAGTTCTCCCGAGAAAACCCACAAGGCCAAATTTTTGGCAATCGTCAGCGAGTAAGTGCGATTCAGATGAAAGGCCACTGATGCGATCAAGAAGCTAATAATTTGGACCAAAATCAAATAGTAGAAAATCAAAAGCAAAGTCAGCGGCAACCGCGAAAAGTCCGTCGGTAGCCCCATCCAAGTCGTCATCGCCAGAGGCACCAGGAAACTAAAAAACAGGGTGATGGATTTGTAGCCAATCAGCTGGCTCAAGTAGTACTCAAAAAAACTCATCGGACGGACAAGCAGCCCATTGATGCTTCCCGAATCGACCTCTTCGATCATGCGGTATTCATACATCCAGTTGGTAGTGATACGTGTGACGAAGGCGGCCCACAGAACATAAGAGAGATAAAATTCTTTTGTGAAGCCCGCAATCGTTGGCGTCGATGCGGTTTTAAAAATCGCGATCCACAACGTGAGCTCGATCAACCCCGTGATCAGGGGTTGCAAGATCGCATCCGTCAGGAAATTAAAGCGATATTCAAGATTTGTCAGAACGGCTAGGCGAAAGAACGCGAGATTCCTTCTCCAAAAACCGGTGAATGATGTCTTCAAAATTCGCCTCTTCAATTTTCAAATCTTGCACGCCGGGGATCTGGGTGACTTTTGCCAAAACGGGGGCCAAGCTTTTCGGTTCGACGTCGAATGAAAACACCTGCAAGCCTTGCTCGAGACTGAGATTTCCACTGAGCGCGATTTTTTCACGCAGCGGTTCGCTGGTGGAAAAGCTGACTTTTTGCACCAGCTCGGTCTTATTCACAAAACCTTGCACGGTTCCGTCATAGACGATGCTGCCTTTTGAGATCAGCAGCAAGCGGTCAGCCAGCTTTGCAATATCGTCCATGTAATGGCTGGTCAAAATCACCGTCGGCCCTTTATCGCGGACATAATCCGCCAAAAATTTACGGATCGATGTTTGTGCCACGATATCAAGACCAATTGTCGGCTCGTCCAAAAACAAAACATCTGGGCTGTGCAAAAGCGCACCGATGATTTCCATCTTCATTCGCTCGCCCAATGATAGCCGCCGCAGCTGAGTGTTCAGCACATGTGTGCATTCCAGCATCTCAGCGAGGCCCGCCACACGTTTACGAGCCGCCGCCCGATCGAGATCGTAAATTTCAGCTAACAAATTGTAGCTATCGGTCGGGGAGATATCCCACCACAGCTGATTCTTTTGTCCCAGCAAGATGCTCATCCGACGCAGGAATTTCGGATCGCGCTTCCAGGGCTCGTAGCCCAAAACAGAAGCGGTTCCGGAGCTCGCGTGAATCAGGCCAGAGAGCATTTTTAGAAGTGTGGTTTTGCCGGCACCGTTGGCGCCAACAAGTCCGATGATTTGGCCGGATTCGATTTTTAGATTCGTGGGGGCCAGTGCCACCTTTTCGATGTACTTGCGA
>CBIHPB010000077.1:0-12946 GCA_966211485.1 uncultured Bdellovibrio sp. | reverse complement strand
GATCAGGCTTCGCACTTTGTTGAGCTTTTCTTCCTCTTCGACTTTCGAGTTTTCGATGTGCTGGGTTCGCTCTTGAACGATTTTTTCCAAATCCAAGTTCAGAGCTTCCAGTTCGCGGAACTGCCGGGTCGATTCGCGCATCAACTGCGCCCGCGCGCTGGCCTGGTGGAACTGCTGGACCCCTTGGTTCAGAAGATCTTTCCAGCGATGGGAGAAGTCAGAGAGATCCACACAGATATGAACATGCGCCTGATTGATGGCTTTTTTAAAAATTTCAGCAGAAAGACCATCGACAATCAGGATGCGGGTTGTTTTCGGGGATTCTTGCTCGAAACGCTCTAGCACAGCCAAAGCTTCGGCGACTTGACCAGCATCGACAGCCGCCATCAGAACGGCGGCCCGGCTGTCTTGAATAAATTTGAAAGAATCTTGGGCCTGGGAGAGAAAAACCAGGTCTTCATCTGGACGCGAGGCCGTCTTCAGGAAATCGAACTGACGGCCAAAATAGAAAATCTCAGGGCGTTGCGGCCCCGGATGAGCATTCAGAACTTTGCTTTTGGGCACCTGATTCAATGGCATCTGCGCTTTTCACATCCGTGTTTTGCAGGTCCAGTCGAAAACTTTCCAATCGCTCCATCCAAATTTGGAGCGCGTGGCCTAGGTCGTATTCTAGTATATCCGCCAGCCAGTTGAAATCCTTTTTTTGGAAAGCCTGCAGGGCTTCGCCGATCGCGGCAGCGATCTGTTTCTGTGCGTCCTTCCAGTCCTTGCTTTGAACCTGGGTTAAGTCCGCAAAAACCGAATCGATGGAAATGATGCTATCAACCAAAAGCTGGCATTGATCGATCAGCTCGACCAGGGACTTGAGCTGTCCTTCAACACCTTTAAAACGGATCTCTTGGGCCAGACTGTCATTGCATTCAATCATCGCCGGAATCTGCTTCACCCAGTTCAGCAGGACATCGCCCAAAATCGCGCGCGGCTTCTGACTGAAAACTTCCAAAGTTTCGACTTCGTTCAAATGGACCGTGGCCAGTCTTTGTTCAGCTTGCTCGTCCAAAGCAAGTCCATTCACCTTGAACTGGCAGACCACTTCGCTCAGTGGCTTTAGATCATTTTCGATCTGACGGAAAATATCACCCAAAGAGGCGTCGGCTCCGAATCTGGCGATCAGATCCTGTTGCTGAAAGATCAATTGACTCATGACTTCACCTCCTGAGTGTCCGTCGTCTTGGCGTGAACTTCTGAAGAAGACATGCCGTATGATTCCAAATAAAGGTCCAAAACTTTTTGCAATAGCATCTGAATGCCAAGGCTGCGATCCAAAAGCTTATCCGGAGCATCGGGTCCGATGCGAATCTTCTCGGTCTGATACCAGCGCACCAGCGGCGACAAGACCGGAACCAACTGACCGATCGTTTGAATGATCTCTTCGCCGCGGTCGATAATGCTGGCCACTTTGGCCAATTCAGTTCCATTTTTCACCGCGTTCATCTGATCGATCATCAAATGATTGATATCTGCCAGTTTGACAATCCCGTCGCGGAAAAGTTCCGAATCACTGGCCGGAAAATCTTCCGACATGTAAATGGCTTTCAGAAAATTCCACTGGAAATCGGCATTCTTGGGCTCAAGGCACCAGTAGGAAGGTGTCCCCTCTTGCACGATCACCGCGGACAGTTCCTGCTTTTCGCCTTTCAGTGCTCGCTTCATCGCCATCGCCACACGGTCCGAAGCAAACTCGGTCTCATCCGCGCCCTTCAGAACCACAGATCCCATCGCTCGAGGTCCCGTCTCCCAGAAATTCACGGTCGACAGACTGAGATTCACACAGGGCGTTTGTGTCAGCGAAGCCATGTGCATCGGCGCACTGTCAGCACCAACCACAAGCTTGGCCTTTTTGATCATCGAGAAAAGTTCTTTCAATCCTGTTTTACCAACGAAATTTTGTACGCGGCCTTCGGCGATTGAAGCTGTGATCTGCTCGGCAATGGCGGATTCTGACGCCACACCGACCAATCCAATCGTCGCTTCAGAAATTTTTGAGAACTGATTGATGATTGTCGCCCACTTGATCGGGCTGATGGTTTTTTTGCCGTCGCTGGCGCCCACATGGATCAATACATCCGGAGTTGTTGGATGCGCTGTCAACCCTTTTGGTTCCTGCCAATCCTCTGGCGTGAGATCGACACCGGCCATCGTCGCAAAAATTTCGGCCAGGTGATAGCGATTCGGACGGTTCACACCGACCTGAGCGTAGAAATATGCGCTCATATCATCCGGGATCGCCAAAAATCCATCCGCCGTTCGGGAATAGCCCGAGATCTTCGTTGTCTCGTGAGAAATCGCGTGCGTGAGATAGCTTGAAACGGGTGAGAACGAGAAATTCAAAATCCAATCGTATTTTTCGTTCTTCAGCTCGTCGACAAATTTTCCCATGCGATCGTGCGCGGTCTTCACATCCATCTGCGGCTCGAGCAAAGGAGCCACAAAATCTGCCGATGGAAGCAGGCGGATTTTCGAGATCACATCCAGACCTTCAAGGGCGGCCTGGTATCGAGCACGAGTGAGGACTTCGATTTGGGCTTCGGGATGAGTACGCTTCAAGCCGCGCAGCGCGGGCCAAGTTTGAAAAGTGTCACCCAGGCGTGCAAGTTCAAGTACCAGAATTTTCACTTTGCACCTGCTCTCGCGTCAGCTCCACCAGGAGCTTTAATTTTTCTGTATCAGGGGTAAAGCCCTGAGTCGCCGTCACCTCGTCGGTGATTTTTTCAAGCCTCTGCAAAACGCTCTTTAGAAGCTGGTCGGCCTGAGTCTTGTCGGTTTGATTCTTGTTGGGACCGGACATTTTCTTTCTCCGTACGTTCAATGATTTGTTTTAAAATTTGATTTCGAATCTGGCACAGCTCGCCCACTTCTTGGGTGGCCTTGGGATCTCGTTGCCAGCGCATCAGTGAATCGGTCCACTCTGGAAAATTCGCAGCGAGATCTGCAACTGTTCCTTGGCCAGCTTGAACCGACTGTATTTCCATTTGAAACTGATTGTGCCGGGCCTGGATCGACTGCCACTGTGGCAGTGAACCCTGTGACAATTCGGCAGCAGATTGTCCCTGTAGATACAGCCACCAAGTTTCGTGCTCGAGCTCTTGCACAAGATTGGCTGGCTGTGATTTCAATGCGAAAGATTCTCCCCGACGCATGGTCTGACGAATTTCATTCCCAGCCACTTTGATTTTTTCGCCGGCCAAAATTCCCGTGATCAACGAAAAGACCGTCTCAACTTTCAGAGAGTCCGCGCAAACATGCCGAGGTTGATGGCAAGGACTGGCGTGACCGCAAGGTGCACATGCAGCCTGTCCCTGAATCACCCAAGCACCCTGCTGCCAAGGTGCCGTCTTCACTGGATCTGCGCTTCCTAAGAAAAGCGACACCACCGGGCAGCCATTTTGAGCGGCCAAGTGCTGAATGCTGGTATCGCCGGTCACAAGAAGACTGGCTTCCTTGAGAAGACTTGCGGCCTCTTCCAATGTTGGTGTGAGAAATTCATTCCAAGCAAACCGAGTTTCAACGCGGGCTTTTTCTGAAGGACTGCACAGACCCAAAACGCGAGCTTGGGGAAATCTCGCCTGCAATTTGGCTTTCAACTCGTGAAACCGATGCAGACCCCAATTCTTTTTTTCATCGGAAGTCAAAAGCTGTAACAGAATCAAAGGCGATTGACGCTTTTCCGCTGATGGAATATTTCCGACGGAAATTCCCAGCGCCCTTTGCAAAACTTCGAGATAGTGAAAGCGCGAACCCTGGCGTTCCGAGAAATTTTCATTCAAATAGGTTTGCCAAGCATTGGCATCCGCCACTTTGCGACCCATTTCCAATGCCACGCCACGTTTTTCCTGCGCTTGAATCAAATCCATCAGACGAACACTGAAGCGGTTGTGTGTGAGATTGAAAGCGAGAGAAAATCCCTGCTCGTTCAGTTCTTGAACCAAAGTTTGCAGTTTTTCAAATGCCTGGATGGGGCTTTGCTGACGCTCGACCAGGATCTTTTGAATTTCCTGACGGTCTAGCAAATGCCACTGATCGACCTCCGGCAAAAGTCCTTGCACAGACTGAAACTGCGTGTGGATCAACATGTGGATCTTGGCGTTTGGATACTGACGTTTGAGATTCTGCACGACCTGACGGTGCAGGATGATATCTCCCAATCGCAACAATGAGATCAGCAAAATTCTCATAGCACCAACTCCCTGAGAGCCCGCCAGATACGGGCCTCTTCGCTTTGATTTTCCAGTGGAATCGCATGAACGATATCTTTAATTGTCAGTTCCAGGTTTTCCGGCAGATTGGCCTTCTTCAAGGCATCGGACAAAATCCACAGATCATGCGCTTCGGCCTCGGCCCGTAAACTGTGAATGTGCACACTGCGAAGCTCCCGCGAAAGGTTTTCATAGCGCACTTCCAAACCATTCCAGGCCGGACGGAATTCCAGAATTTGCAGATTTTCAGAGGGGACAATTGAAGGCGACACCTGGATTTTAGATTCCGAATTGTGAATCTGCCAGTGACCAATCAGCTCGGGACGAAGCTCGATGACATGAATGGGATTGGTGACAGCGGCTTGCAAGGCCTCGATATGAAATCCAGCGCCAAGCCCCAACACCACCAATGTTTTATTTTCGGAAATCAGACGGCGCTGGCTTTGAAGCCATGACTGGGCCTCTCGCTTCGGATCCCGGCGCGAGCAAAAGAAGCGGCCATCTAAAGTTGGCAGCCTCATTCCATTTTCTGTCTTCAGCTCAACGAGCTTGACCCATTCTGGCATTCTTGATTTCTTGCTCCACTTGCAGCAGTCGTTCGTTAGTCGGATCCCAAAGCAGCAGGCGTTCCAGCTCGAGCTGGGCTTCGACAAATTGGTTTCGCACACAGAAAAGATGAATTAACAAAAGCGACATCTCTTCGTCGCACTCGACATCACTGACAAAATTTTCCAAAGATTCGACGGCAAATCCGTAGTCCTGATCGCGCATTGCCCAGCTGGCCGCCAAATGAACGGCCGTGCGATTGCGAGGATTCACGTCCAGCGCGTTCTCCAGATTTGCGCGCGATAAAACATGATCGCCCATATCATTGTGCACAAGCGCCAATCCCACCCAGGCTTTATCATTGCGGGCATTGATCTCCAGTGCCGTGCGGAATCTTGTCACTGCCAACTCTTGATGTTGTTGTTGGAGTGCCAAGGTTCCCAGATTCACGTGCAATACATCCGAGCGTGGATTGAGATTAAAGGCGCGATTGTATTGCTCTTCCGCACATTCGAAGTCGCCTTCACGCATGGCGATGTTTCCAAGATTTTTGAAGACTTCGAAAAGCTCGGGAGATTCGACCGTCATCAGGCTTAAAGCTTCGTTGTAGGTGCTCTTCGCCGCTTCATCTTGGTTTTGCTGATAGTAGCAATGACCTAAACGAGCGACATTTTCGAAGCAAAGATCCGATTTGATCAAAGTTTCAAAAACTTTTGTTTTCAGCGGAATCTGTTTTTCCGACGTCAGGCAGTTCGCCAAACGTTTCAAAGCTTCAGGCTGGTGCGAATTGATATACAGAGATTTGCGCAGAAGGTGGCTGGCCATTTCGGTTTCGCCATGCTTAACCAAGATATCCGCATTGGTTAGCAAGACGGCCGTGTCATTTCCTGAGATTGGTTTGCGCGCAACTGCGGGTGCCGCCTTTTCTTCCACGACCAAAGGCTTGATGGGTTCAGCGACAACGGGAGTATTTTCAATGCGAATTTCAAAGAAACCAGTTCCGGTTTGAGGACGAGAGAGCGGAAACTGGGCTTCAGACTGGGTACGGGAAAAATCTTCCTGCATGTGAGAGGTTGCTCCTTGTTACACAGTCAGTAGAGCAACGCTTGTACCATCCGGATCTTTGCTTGAAATGGAAGCCAGAATGCTTTGAGCCGGGCCAGGCCTGCTGTTCTTTGACTGGCCCAGCGGATTCGGCGTCAAAGAACTGGCTTTGCAATTTGACGCCGGACCGACTTTGGTCGAGACCACCGGGCAAAAAAGAAGGACCACAAGGGTCCTTCTTCATTCGACGATCGTGACCAGACTTTGATCTAGGCTTCTTCGTCCAGACGATTCACAAACTGGCGGCTTTTGTAAGAGCCCACCGCTTTGCGGTTTTTGCGAATTTCCTGCAGTTCGCGAATGATATTGGACTTGGCAGATTCGATGCACGCCAGGATTTCCAAATCTTGCGCTAGAATGCGGCTGACATATTCTTCTTTGATTGCCAGGCAGGTCGCGACCTCGCGTTTTTGCGTGTCGGTCACTTGCACTTCTGGCTGTTGTTGGGCCTGATCGACTTCCGCATCAATATAGCGGATGGTCTCCAGCAGTTTTTCACGGGTCTGGTAGAAGTTTTCCAAATTGGAAAAATCAGTCCGAGCAAAGTTCAAGAGCTCGGTCTCGTTCAGAGAGTAGAACTTCTCCAAAAAGTGGTTCTTGTGATTTAGTAAATCGATGATTCGATTCATGGCCCCTCCTAGGCTTTTGGTCTTTTAAAAAATCATTTTTTAAAATTTCAAATCAAAAACTATCCGCCCGCTTTATCAGGCGTTTTCTTTCCTTCTTCTTCTTTCTTCACTTTCTCGATGGCCTGTTTCCAGCCCTCGTACAAATTCTCTAAAATCTTCAGTGATGCGCGCAGAGGTTCTGGATCGCCCGAGATGTTCGCCTTCGTGTACTGCTCGGTGATGAACATGTACAGCTGCTCCAGTCGCATGGCGATATCGCCGCCGACTTTGTGATCCAAAGTGTTGTTCAGCTCGAGAACGATATCGAAAGCGCGTCCGATGTTCACACATCGCTCGGCGACTTTCTTTTCTTCGGCGGCTTTGATCGCCAGTTTTGTAAACTTGATGGCGCCTTCATACATCATCAGAAGGAGCTTTTCGCGGCTCGCCGTTTGAATCGATTGAGTTTTGTATTTCTGATAAGGATGACTCATAGTTACCCGTTCCGTCCTTTATTCCTGCTTTTCGGCACTTCCACTTTCTCGTTAAGGTCTAAATTCAAAATCTGGCTCAAATTCTGGCTCGTCATCTGTCCCACCTTTAGCCCTGCTTCGGCGCTGCGGCCGCAAGCCCGCCAACCGCGGCGCCTTGGCCTTGCAGCTGGGACATTTTTGATTCCAAATCCGAAAACTGCCGGCGCAAAGTATCTTCCCGTCGCTCCAGTTGGCGTTGTTTGTTGTCGATTCGCTGGTCGATCGCCGAGATCTTCTGCTGAAGACCGCGCTTTCGATTGGCGATGGGACCAAAGGCCTGGTTCAAAATATTTCCAATCTGTCGCTTCAGGGCCGGAATAAATCCAGTCTTCGCCCCGTCTCCGCGGAAAAAATTCGCCACCATCTGCGGATTGCTGGAAAGCACCTTATTGAACCTCTCCTGATTGAAATTCAAAGTTCCGTTTCGGTTGAACTCGATACCAAGCTCGCCGATGCGGCTGATGTTGGACTCGACACCCATCTGCGGATTCAGGATCACTTGTCGCAGTGTCGATTCGATCGAGCGAATCAGACCGTCACCACCCAATGGACCCAGGCGCTCTTTACCGTCTTGGCCTTTTTGCAACTTGTGTTGATCCTGAATGAACGACAACGCTCCGTTGTAAGCGTCGACGAAAGATTTGATTTTACCACCGATGACTTCCAGGTCCTCTTTGACACTGAGACGAACCGCTCGGCCTGGGGCTGCTTGTCGGAGATCCAGTGAAACACCAGGAATCAGATCGTTGACGATATTGTCCTGAACTTCGACTTCGAAGCCATCGATTTTCACACGGGCATTCTGAGCCGGACGAGATTCATCGAAATAAATATCCTGGTCACCGTCAAGCATGTACACGATCGGGAAATTCACTTGATTGTCGCTTCCGGGATTCAGACCCGTGACCATCAGACGGAACGGATTTTCCTGATCCTTGCGATCGTTCATCACCATTGCTCGCAATCCGACGCCGGCGCCGTTGATCGCCTTGGCCACACCGTCGAGCGTGCTATTTTGTGAATTGATGTAAACGTCTTTGCGCCCTTCCGGAGTATCAAAACGCAGGTAACCCGTTCCGATCTGTGTGGAATCGCGATCCGGAAAGCTGTTGGAAAGAGCACCCGGCTTTTGCGCCAGCTGTAGAACTTCGACCTGCCACTGTCCTGTGACAGCGGCGTTGGGATCAACAGTTCCGTCAATGATATTGGGATCGCCAGAAACCAGTTTGTTATTGGTGAATCCGCGGATGCCGACCATCTCGCCAATGTTTTTTGTGATGTCATTGATTTTCGTTTCGAGGTCGGTGACAAGTTTCATCTTGCCGTCCTCTTTCCCCTTCTGCGCTTCCATGGTTTTCAGAGGCATACGCTCTGCTTCCATGATCTGATCTACAATGTTGGGGGGAAGACCACTGGCCATTCCCGAAAATCGAATTGCGCCCATGTAACTATTCTCTCTGATTTTCTTCGAAAACCGTGAGTCAATTAGTTGTCTCGACGAGACCTAAAAAGGCCTTGTTTTTGGCTCTGGTGGTGATGGATTTTTGACTGCGCTTTTTGTGATTGTTCGAGTTCAAAAGCTATTGGTTTTGATTGCCTGGCTAGCTCGGAATTTCGTCTAGGCAAAAAGATCCTGCCGGCGATTTTGGGTTTCGCAGGCGACTCTGGACCAAAAAGAAATGTTTATGGAGCGGATGCGATTTTTTTAGTGCCCAGTTGATTGAACTTTCAAACTTGTGCCCCAGAAACTTTGCATTTTGTTGGCGGAAGTTTCCTTTTCAATTCTTGGCAGCAGTGTTTTCATCTCGACGGGATAGAGATGAATGGAATCTAATTTCTGTAATGGCACCCACTGAAAAGAAATTTTCTCTTCCATGCTAGGCGGATTTTCCAAACTGATTTTCCCGTCGATGCGCTCGCAAATCCATAGAAAATTAATTTCCATGACATCGACAAGGGTGCCGGATTTTTTCGGTGCTTGCCAGCCATGCTCGAAGCAACCGACGAATTTCAGGGGTTTGACCGCCCAGGCAATCTCTTCTTGAAATTCCCGAGTCAGCGCATGGGTCACAGACTCGCCCGGATCGACTTTGCCGCCGGGAAGAAAAAAGTGTCCGCTGCTTTGATTGTTTTTCGCCAATAAGACATGGCCCTGATGAAACAATAAACCCCGAGCCAGCTTGATCTCTGAATACTCACGCTTTGGTTCTGCCATAATAGGATTGAAGCATCGAATATGGAGAGTACGCAAGCGAGTTTCACTGGTTTTGCGACCTCAGCTCAGTTCGAATCGGATCAATTCGAATCGGTCCTGTTTGCATCGATTCAATTCGGAATTGACTCTTCTCTCTCAACGCAAGCGCACTGCAAAGTATTTTTCAAAATTTCTTCTTGACCGATTTTTCGGTTCATTCACTTTTACTGTACGAGATTCATTTGAATTCTTCACCAAGCTTCTTGTGTTTTGTTGTTTGCATTCGGTGGTGGCCAGATCTGAGCGTCACATCCACTGCCGAATGGAAGTGGATACTTGAATATTTCATTCGAGAAAGTCGCAAAAATTGCCTTTTAAAACCCATGCTATGACTTCCCTCGAAAGAGAGGTCAGCAATGACAAATGAAAATCAGACACGTCATAATCAGAAAAACATTGAGCCTAAGAATTTACTGGGGACGGATCAGATGAAATCGATCCCCAGCCTAAATCTCAAAACTCTTTCCGACGAAGAGCTGGATCAGAGCTTTGTGGGAGTTGCTCACAAAGAGCGGCAAACTTTATCAGAAGTTTTACTACATATTGAAGAAGTTCACAGACGAAAGCTTTATCTGAAAAAGTCCTTCGGAAGTCTTTTTGAGTATCTGACCAAGCGCTTGAAATATTCAGCCGGATCCGCTCAACGTCGGATCGACGCTTATCGACTGTCAAAGGAGGTTCCAGAAGTGACTGAGAACCTCGAATCTGGTGATTTGAATTTGGCTCAAGTGAGCCTGGTGCAGAAATCGTTCCGAGCGATGAAAAAGAAAGATCCTTCAAATCCACTGAAGCCAAGTCATCGCTCTCTGAATCAAATTAAACAAGATCGAGCAAACGAGATTCAGCAGAAGTCTCAGATCGTCAATGAGCTCAAACAAAAATCCAACTCCGAATCGCAGGTGATTGTGGCCAAAGCTTTGAATCTGGAAGTGAAAACTGAAATGAAACTCAAACATCAAGCCGATGAATCCGTAAGACTGGAGATCACTCTCACCAAAGAGCAATGGGCAAAACTCAATCACATGCGTGATCTTTTGTCACATTCACTGCCACATGGCAGCTGGGATCAGATCTTGGAATATGTCTCAGATAAAGTGATTGCGAGTAAAATGGAGACCCGCAAAGCGCAGCCAAAATCTGAGAATTCGCTCTTCACTCTTCGAAAGATGGTGATTAAAAGAGATCAGTGCTGTCAGTATCAGGATCCGAAATCACAGAAAATTTGCACTTCCACGTGGCAGTTGCAAGTCGATCATATCAAACCTCGATGGGCCGGAGGAAAAGATGAGCTCACAAACTTAAGAGCGCTTTGCGGGAAGCACAACCGGCAGATCTACCGTTGGCAAAGTGGAATACGCTCGTCCGGATGGCAAAGAGGGATCCATCCATCGTGTTTGTAATTTGGGATGAGGCTCTTCTCATCTCAATATTCTTTTAGTTTTCGAGAAGTCCGGTGGAATTTTCGTTCTTCATTTGGGCGTGTGTTGTGCGGATCCAATCACGCTGATGGTAGACGCTGGCACTTCTTAAAGCGCGCATGCAGGTGACGTTGTTTTGCTCGCTAAACGAAGCTTTGTTCATGGAATCGACGGCTGAATTGACCCCCATGATCACGTATTCGGAATCCGGCATCTGCAAAAGTGTCGGCCCACCCGAATCTCCAGCGCAAGCACCTTCGCCATGAGTTTGATCAAAGTAAAGAATTGGCTGAGCGTTGCTGGTTGTGATTTTTTTTGAATCATCAGAACTGACAACCGGTGAAATCTGAGCTGTTCGAAGAATCACGCCTTCGGTATCCGCCTGATTGTAATCGGTCGTTTGCCCGTAGCCCGCGATGATCACCTTTGAATCGCGGTCCAGCACAATAGATCTTGTCAAAAGCTTGAGGATTTTTTCACTCTCAGGAGCCTGCCCCTGAAATCGAATCATCGCCAGGTCAAATTCCGTGAAACCATCGGCCCCAGCCTGATACTGCGAATGTTTGATGATTCGATCGGCCGAACGCAAAGCCTGCTCGCTTCCCTGATCGTGCATTTGGCAAATCGGATCCACCGAAAATGCGATTTCAATTCGTGTTGAATCCTCGTCGGCTGGCACGCAGTGAGCCGCCGTCAGAATGATATTTTTATCGACCAAAGAGCCCGTGCACATTTCCATTTGCTCGTTGCCATCGAGATCGTGAGCACCAGTGTGATTGAGAATGAACACCGTTCCCTGCGACAGGCGCTCGCCTTCAGCGACCGGCTTTCCGCCGAAAACGCCGACTTCATGAAGGACACCATCTTGGCAACTGACCTTTCGGGCAACGGAAGAATCCGATTTATTCGAATTGCAGGCCGAAAGGAAAATCAGCACACAGGCCGAGAGAAAGCTCATCAGACAGAAGGAAAAAAAATTGTAAAACCCCAGACGCCCCATTGAACCTGACCCCATTTCAAAATTCCGAAATTCCCCGCTTCGGTACCCCTTTATCGCACGGGCCGAAAAACGGCGGTTACTGGCAAGATTGCAATTGGAAACAAGTCAGCTTCGGCTAAAACATTGACACCCTTTTTCGGCACCGGCCTCGAAAAAGGTCACCGAAGACAAACCACAATCGAATATAAACCCTACCTAACCCCTCAACAGGCTTGGAAAAAATGGCACAAGTCTTGGATGTGAAGAGGCGGATTCGTTTCACACGAGAGGATGGACCATGAAAAAGGCTTTTGCGACCTTGTTCACGTTAGTTGCTGTTGTTGCCTTGGTTTCGGCCTGCAAAAAAAATGATGATGGTGGTGGCGACACAGGCTCATTTGCCGCGACTCCTCCGGTCACTCCATCGGCTCCGGCGCAGACTTGCCCAGCAGCTGGCAATCCCAACTGTACTCCTGCTCAGCCCTACTACTACCAACAGAATTTTCCACAGACGACCAGCTACCAGTGGGGATATGCCAATGGCTATTGTGGTTGCCCAGTGGGTTTCCGTCCTGTCATGAACTTTAACTGGGGCGTGAGCTGTGCACCTGCGACTTGGTTTCCAGGTTACGAGTACTACTCGTACGGCGG
This sequence comes from uncultured Bdellovibrio sp., assembly GCA_966211485.1. Taxonomy (GTDB): domain Bacteria; phylum Bdellovibrionota; class Bdellovibrionia; order Bdellovibrionales; family Bdellovibrionaceae; genus 21-14-0-10-47-8. The sequence continues at coordinate 597 of CBIHPB010000077.1, read as the reverse complement.
TGTGGTTGCTTACAACACTCAATCTTTCTATTATCCTCCACAGAATGGTCAGTGGACAACAATTCCACAAGTGACTTACTCGCCAGCGACCTCTGGCAACACGACATCTTGTTATGCACAAGCTGCATCAGTCTGCGATATCCGTGTCGCCAATAGCTGTTCAGGTGGAGCAATCTGTCGTCCAGCAGGTGGCGGCTCTTACTTGGGCCTTTGCACAAATGGATCTGGCAACGAAAGCTACTCTTATCCATCTCCTGTAAATGGTTGCTTGCGATATACTTATTATGGCTGGGTCAACAGCTGCACAAGCGGACCTTGGTCGCAGTAATCTGTTTCGGTAAATAGAAACAACTCTGAAACGGCGCGTATTCCGAGAGGAAAAGGCGCCACAAAGCCGGTCTTGTGGTAACTCTGATGTATGGCACCACAAACCACAAAAAATCCATTCATCGAAGCGTTCCACAAAAAAACTTTTCACACCCGCGATGAGGCGATCCCTTTTGATCAGCTGAAGCTCGAGCACTTTGTTCCGGCCATGCAATTCGGAATTGAACAAGCTCGTGCCAACATTCAAAAAATCAAAGCCGACAAAAGCAG
>CBIHPB010000076.1:0-13081 GCA_966211485.1 uncultured Bdellovibrio sp. | reverse complement strand
CCATTCGTATCTCTGACTATATGGGGTCCAAGGGGTATTCATACCTAACACCCCTTTAGTCTTCATATCCCAATCAAGGAGCCACATGTTTCTACCAAGTACTGAGGTCATGCATGAGAAAACGTTGGCAACCAAACAACGTAAGTACGAGTTATCACACAGTTGACGCGGCTGAGTTCAAGCAGCGTCTTGCAGAAATCGCGGAGATTCTTTATTCTCGTCCGAGCCAGCCAAAAAAATCTGTTCCCACAGAATCCAGAAAACCAAATCGCACGCGATCGAAGGTCGCATGAGAAAAGGACTGGATCAGATGAAAAACAAAAAAGCGTACCGCATCGGACTTTACATTCGGGTTTCAACCGAAGAACAAGCCGAGAACCCCGAAGGCTCAATTCGCAATCAGGAAGAACGATTGCGACAAACCGTAAAGCTGAAAAACATGGAGGGAAACTTCGGCGAAATCGTCGAAGTCTTCTTGGATCGCGCTCGCTCGGGCAAAGACACAAAACGACCTGCGCTACAAAGAATGCTGACCGCCATTCGCAATCGCGAAATCAATCTCGTAATGTCGACGGAACTTTCGCGAGTTTCACGATCGATTAAAGACTTCGCCGACATTTGGGAGATGATGCAAGAATGCGAATGCGGTTTTCAGTCTCTACGCGAAAACTTCGACACGACAACGGCCGCAGGAGAAATGGTTCTCTATACCATGGCGAACATTGCGCAGTTTGAACGACGACAAGTCAGCGAACGAGTCTCTGCTAATTTTCAAGCCCGTGCTGCGCGCGGATTGTACAATGGCGGATCTGTTCCATTTGGATTTCGTCTGATTCCTGAAAAGCCAGGCTACTTAGATATTCACCCCGAAGAGGCCGAACACGTTCGACAAGTTTTTAAGGCGTACATCGAAATCAAAAGTCTTCATCGCACGGCAAAGTTTCTGAATGAGAAAGGAATTAAGCTATGTCGAAAGATGCAAGGCGGAGGAACGATTCGTCTTGGACATTTCATTCACGACACCGTTCACAAGATTCTGCAGAACAAAGCCTACATCGGCGTTCGCGTTTACCAAGCGAAAGGAGAAACTCGCGAAGCGCAAGCTGTCTGGCCTGCGATCGTAGATCCAAAAGTTTTCCAACGTGCGCAAGAACTTCTGAAGAAAGGTCCTCGTAAAAGTCGACCGTTCACTGATGTACGTTACCCGTACACATTAACGGGTCTATTATTCTGCGCAGAATGTGGCGATCGCATGAGCGGGAAGTCCGCGCACGGAAGAAACCGAAAAATTGCTTACTACGATCACGCGTGGAACACGAAACGACAAGCAGCGCTCGTCGACAAAGTTAACAACTGCGAACACCAAAGAATTCTCGCACATCTCGCCGAGCCAGTCGTATGGCGCGAAGTACGCAGATTCATAACTTCGGCCGACCTCGCAAAAGAGATGTTGGTTGAGGCTCAAGAGTTTAAATCCACACAAAAGAAAGGCAGCGAAAAAGATCGGCTGAAGAATAAATGCCTAGGTGTGGCTTCGCAACTTGAAGCTTTGGTAGAACGCCTTTCACTTTTGCCCGTATCAGTTTCGCCGACGCCAATCTTCAAACAAATGGAGAAACTTGAGGGAATCAAAAAAGACCTCGAACAAAAGCTTCAACAAATCAAAAACGAAGGCGAACAAACGGATTCACCCGTTCCGCTCGATGACTTGAATTCGTTTCGAAAACACCTCACGGTGCTTCTCCGTGACGAAGACAACCCAGAAACAAAAGCAAAGATTATTGAAAAGGTTGTTGATCGAATTGATGTGACGCCCGAAGGACTAAAGATCCAATTCCACATCGGCAACGGTCACTTTTCGCGGGAGCTCGCATTTACTGCGAGCTCCCGCTCTTTAATTCCTAAAACTGATATAAAGAAGGCTATCTCTGACCCGCTGCCCAAGTATTTGTTGGGACGCGGTTCGAATAGCTTGAAAATTGGTGGAGGTGCGGGGAATCGAACCCCGGTCCGCAAGAGATCCACAAACAGGCGCTACATTCTTAGTCGCTGTTTAAGTTTGACCGCCGCTCTTACAACGACAAAATTGCAACGGTCACTCCCCCAGATTTTTTAAATGCAGCCCCTGGAGAAAACAGACTGCATCGAGATCCCTAAATGACGAGCTTACCTAAATCGGGATCAAGTTTAGGAAGCTCGTGCTAGCAACTAACTAAGTTAGGCAGCAAGTGCGTAATCGTTTCCAATTACAAATGCACGTTTTTAACGAGGTCCTCATGCGCCCCGGAATGCTCCTGAAGTTTCAGCACCCACGTCGAAGCCAGGTCACCCCCACTTTCGATCAACGGTCTGTCACATCGAGGACGCAAATTATAACCAGAATCGCCTCAAGATACCTAAACATTTCTTTCGGCAATTCTTCACATGCGATTTAATTAGGCATGTCACAATGACAAGAAAACACCCCGTTTCTTGCATTTTTGCTTGGGAAAAAGCCGAGTTATCAACTTCGTCCACCAAGTTATCCACAAAATGTTGGAAAAATGAGCTCGCCGATAACATTTTCTGACAAGAAAATGATGTTTTCTGAAATGAAAAATATCAGCTATTTAACGCAACTGCACAGGCAAATGTGGATAGTCACCTTCTGAATTTGCCCTATAGTAGCGTGCCTATGTCGACGGTGGTTCGCAGCATCAAAAACATACAGAACAAAATCTGGAGTGCTTCAGAGAACACCCGATTCTGGCTGCCCATTTTTGCGTTCATTATTCTGGGACTGTTGTTGTTGCGAAACATGGGGCTGTCGATTTTTTCATCTGACGAGCATCAGTACAATCAGTACGCACGACAGATTCCGCTGTCGACATCTCCGCTGCCAAATTATCTGTATCTGAAATTTTATTCCTACACCAATCTGTGCGGAAAAGATTTCCTGAGCTGCACACGAATTCTCAACGCTTTGTTTTTTGTCGCCAGCATGCCGTTCATTTATCTGACGGCTCGTTTGTCTTCTGGTCGCCGAACGGCTTTGTTAATTGCAACATTGTCGATGCTGGCACCGATTAATTTCTACACCGCCATGTTTATGCCCGAGGCGATGTTTTACTTTTTCTTCTGGGTGCTGACTTGGTTGCTGCTCAGAGATTCAAAGCACTGGAATGCTGCCTCCGAATTTTTCTGTGGAGTGCTGATCGGATTGCTGGCCCTGATCAAGCTCAACGGCCTTTTCCTGTTGCCGGCGATCATTCTGTTTATCTATCAGAGATTCCATTCCGGAGAAAATCTCTCTTCAAGACCCACAATGCGAATGATCCGTATGATTTTAATCGGAACTTTTCTGACTCGCTTTGGTTTGGGATATCGGTGGGGCGGATTGCGTGGCCTTGATGTTCTGGGAACTTTTTATTCCTCCACCATGAGCGTCGAAGCGCCGAACGCCAAGGGTATTAGCGATATTATTTCTTTGGCTCAGATCAATTTCAAAGGACATCTTCTTTTCCTGTGTTTGGCTTTCGGTCTTCCGCTGACCGGAATCTTTCAGACCGCGATGAATGGTTTCGAAAAGAAAACTGACAATCCGGCTTCGGCCCAGGTTTCAAAACTGACAATTCTTTTCTTTTCGACTTTGGTTGTACTGTCCAGTGTGGCCATGGCCGTGTTCACCACACCCAATTCTCCGATCGAGTCGATCCATCGCATTCACCTGCGCTACTATAACTTTGCCTTTCCCTTGTTGATGATCGTAACCGCCGCGTTCTTCTCAAGCCCTTCCAGTTTTCGCTTTGGCACCTGGAAGCAACGGGCACTGTATGCGGGACCGATCGGTGCGATCGCCTTGTGGGCCGCCTTTCAAAAGATGAATCCTTACATTTCTGAGATCGTCGACAATCCCGAAATGCAAGGTTTGCTTTCGGACAAAACCGCGTTCTATACGGTCGCAGCGTTTTCTTTGGCGACATTGATCGGCTGGATCTTATCTGCACAAAAAGCGGCCAAGGTTTTTGTCTATGCACTTTTGCCGATGACCGTTCTGGCATCCAGCTACTTCCTTCACCAAGAGATCCGGCATCACGCCAAGCCCACCCAGTATGAAGAAGCTCTTTTGCTGACCAAACAGTTTTTGGGGCCGACCGAGCTGTCTCATGCCGTGTTGTATGGCGCCGACCAGGTATCCTTGCTGAATTCTTTGTTTTGGATTGATGGCAGCAAGCTGCCAATGACGATTGCTCCAAAGCCTGATTCCCAAGCCATCGACCCTTCAGTGACAATTCCAGCAGATAAAGATTGGCTGTTGGTGTTTGATCAAATGCCGATGAAGTTTAAGTATCAGGACAAAATTCAACTGGGACCGCTGCAGCTGTATCGTTTGTCTTCGCGTATCCGGATTCCTTTTGATCAGGCTGCCTGGTTTGATGTTCGTCAAACCAAGGATCTGGCGAAAAATGAATCCTGGGGAACCTGGTCCAGCGGCCCTGTCGTTGAAATCGAATTCTTGCAAGCCTTGCCGAAAAATTTCCGCATGACTTTGGTGGCGAAGGCCTATGGGCCGAACATCGGAAAGAAGTTCAAGGCCGTGCTTGGAAAAGAAACTCTCGAGTTTGAACTGGGAGAGAAGCAAAAAGAAATCTCTCTACAATTTAAAAATCTTCAGCAGGAAAAAACTTTAAAGTTCTTCGTCCCCGAGCCGACGGCTCCTTCCTCGCACGAAGGCTTAGCCGACAATCGTAAGCTGGGGATTGGCCTGGTTGAACTGCTGATCGAGCCGCAATATATCTGATCATGTCTCAGCTTTATTTCAATTCCGAAACAGTTCAGCGAATTCAAATGAAGCGATCCTGGTTTCAGTTTCTGAAAGATCGCCTCAGCTTCCCACTTCTTTGTCTGATCTCTCCACAAACTTCCATCCGATTTGGGCTGACCCCGATTGATGAAGAGCGATTGCGATACGTGAAGCCCCTTATCCGGGGAAAACTTTTGGATGTGGCCTGCGGAGACAACGTGTTGGTCCGATCTCATGGCCAAGGCATTGGCGTCGACGTGCACCCATGGGCTGGCGTGGATCAGGTTTTGCCAAATACCGCCCATTTGCCATTTGAATCCGGAAGTTTTGATTCCGTCAGCATCTTGGCAGCCCTCAATCACATCCCCGAACGACAAGAACTTCTGCAAGAGTGCAAACGCGTTCTTACAGCTGACGGGCGCTTGATTATTACGATGCTCAATCCTTGGGTCTCGATTCTTTGCCATTGGATTCGCAGCCCGCATGATCCCGATCAACATGAACGAACCGCCAGTCATGGCGAAGTTCATGGATTTTGGAAACGGGATCTGTTTCGTCTATTAAAAGATTCGGGATTTCAAAAAATTGAATCGCGGGCTTTTCTTTTCGGCCTCAATCGCATTTACATCTGTCATCGCTAACGGTTTGAATCAGTGAACCAAAGTCATTTCTTGCAAAGCATGACTTTGTACTGAACATGTCGCTGGGACCATCGAAGCCGGATTGCGTTTGAGAACCATCAGATCTCTAAGGATCAGAAAGGCTCCCCAAATACTTTGGCCTTTTTGAATTGAGTAGCTGGTGTAAGTGATATGCACGGGCACTTCGACAAAACGAAGTCCCAGTCTTTTCAGTTCCAACAAAATTTCAGACGCATGGGCCATCCGACGATGCCGAATCTGAATCGACTGCGCCGCCGCCCTTGAAAAACATCGCAGACCATTGTGAGTGTCGGTCACCTGAAGTCCCGTCGACAGACGCGTGAACAAAGTGGCCTGTCGAAGCAACCACCGTCGACGCAGCGGAATGGCTTTAATATGTGATGGATCCAGAAACCGGCTGCCAAGCGCGACATCGGCTTTTCCTTCCAACACAGGTTGAATCAACCGATCCACATCTTGTGCCCGATGTTGACCGTCGGCATCGAAAGTCACGATGTACTCGGCGCCTTTGCGAAGAGCAAATTCGATTCCGGTGTGCAAGGCTGCACCCTGCCCCAGATTGGTTTTGTGTCGGCCGTAAAAAACCGCGCTACCTGGCAAATGCCGGCTCAGCATTTCGGAAGAGCCATCGTCGATCAATACGATTTGCGCTTCGGGATAGTGTTCGCGAATGTTGTTCAATGTCTGGCGGATGACGGACACTTCATTGAAGGCCGGAACAACAAACCAAATTTTTGAATTCACGTTATCTATTGCCATACCCCAACCGACTGGATAGTCATTAAATGCATGTGCGGAGTTTTTGGCGCGTTCGTTCCAGCAAAATCCATTTCTTCAAATCGTAACAGCACCTCTGCCGCTCCCCAAGCCGTGCCTTTGAATAAAGTTCTTCGCTGGCTGGCGATTCAATCTGAAATTCGGGGTCAGGACGCGTCGGGCTTCACGATTTACAATCTACAGTCGCGCCAACAGCCTCAAATTATGAAAGAGCCTGTGGCCATTAGTAAACTTATTTCCACTGCAGCGGCTCGGAAAATTTTTGCTCAGCTTAAGAACAGTTCTTCACAATTGTCGGCGGCTCACATTTTCTTGGGGCATGCACGGCTGGCAACGCATGGAAGTATTCATCATACAGAGAACAATCAGCCTCTGCGCAGAGGGGAAATCATCGGCATCCATAATGGCGTGATTCTTAATGCTGACACGCTTTGGGAGCAGATCACAGGCTTTACTCGGACGAGTCAAAATGACAGTGATGCCCTGATCTCGCTGCTGTCTCAAAATCATATATATGCAAAGGATCTGAAGACCGCAGCCCAGCAAACTTTTGCGAGCATTCGTGGCACGGCATCAGCCGCATTCTTAATACCGCAAAAGAATGAGGCCTTGCTGGCGACCAACCATGGTTCGTTGTTTGTCTGGCATGAACCAAATCTTGAGCTAATATTATTCGCCTCGGACCGTTTGGCTCTGGAAAAAACCAAGCAAAAGTTTTCGCTGCAAGGTGAAATCCAGCAACTGGCTGCCAACACCGCCGAAGTCATCTCCTATGATGAAAGCACAGATCAGTTTCAGCGCGAGCGTTTTTCGCTTCCTAAAAGCGCAACCCATGTGAAATCTTCTTCACCAGATTTGACGATCGCTCACGATATTTTCAAAACAAAAACGCTTGAATCCGACTTCGAGCAAGCTCGCCTCTCGATTCAAAAAATCACCCGCTGCACCCAGTGCGTTTTGCCGGCCACCATTCCGTTTATTGATTTCGACTCAAGGGGCGTCTGCAATTTCTGCCGGTCTTACCAAGTGCTTCAGCCTTTTGGTTTGTCGGAACTTGAAAAAAAAATCGCACCCTATCGCCGTCCGAACAACCAAGCCGATTCGATCATAGCTTTCAGTGGTGGACGTGACAGCTCTTTCGGTTTGCACTTTGCTGTTCGCGAATTGGGATTGAAACCTTTGGCTTATACTTACGAGTGGGGAATGGTCACCGATGTGGCACGAAGAAACATTTCCCGCATGTGCAGCGAACTGCAGATCGAACACGTGATCATCTCGGCCGACATCAAACAAAAGCGAAAGAACATTCAAAAAAATATCCAAGCCTGGCTGCGACGTCCGCACCTGGGGATGGTTCCGCTGTTCATGGCCGGTGACAAATCATTTTTCTGGCATTCAAAATCTTTGCAACGCCAGATGGGAATCGAGCTTGAGATCTTCTCGATCAATCTTTTGGAAAATGCGCCGTTCAAAGAAGATCTCACCGGCATTCATTGCTGGGATCCCGCCGAACTTTCAGAAAAAACCGGACCTGAACTGGGATGGCTTCGGAAAACTAGGCTCCCGCTGTTTTATGCTCGGCAGTTTTTGATGAATCCCAAATACTGGAATCGATCTTTGCCGGACAGCTTGATTGGCTACCTCCGATATTATTTTGGCGCGAAAACTTTCGTCGAACCTTTCCGCTATTTGAAATGGGACGAAAACAAAATCAATCACACGTTGAAATCCGAGTACGGCTGGGAAGATCGCGGAGAACATCGCTCGACTTGGCGAATTGGCGACGGCACAACTCCGTTTTACAATTACATTTACTATGTCATGGCGGGATTTACAGAAAACGACACTTTGAGATCAAACCAGGTCCGAGAAGGACAACTGACCCGCGAGCAAGCTTTGAAGCTGACCGATCGGGACAATCAAGCTCAGTGGGAAGATCTGCAGTGGTACTGCGATGCGGTCGGCATCGACTGTTTTGAAACACTCAACGCCATCAACGGATTTCAGAAAAGTTATCCTACGATCTGATCATGCAGATGCATGACCAAATCGAATATAGATAGTCACCTGAGGTGATAACGGAGATGCATAACCAAATGTGGATAGACACCCTTTTTAACGCAAGTGCGACACAAAAAAGGGGTGAGCACCTTATGTAACTGGGAACAATTGCAGGTTCAGTTGGTAGATGCGCTCGCCTTTTGTGGTCAGGCGTTTGACGCCGATGTTTTTCTGGGCTTCTTTGCGAAGTTTGCGCAGTTGGAAACGCAGCTCTTCGAATTCTTGCTTGGTCAGCGCCAAAGTTGCCGAGCCGAACTCGCGCTCGGTGGCGGCGTCTCGGAACAAAGATTCAAGACCCAGATACATCAGCTCGGCTTGCAGTTTGCGAACAAGGGCCACTGGCACATCTTCTGCTGATTCCATCAGCGTGCGGGCACGTTTCACTTCGCCGGTTTGTTCATCTTTCACGATCTCGCCGGATTGAAGCAAAGAATCCAAAGCGGCTTGGATTTCGTCAACGCTGGCTTTCTCGCGCAAAGTTTTGCGCAAAGATTCGGCGTCGAACTTTACGTCTTTTTGGTCAATCAATGTGTACAGGATCCACGAGATCCAGCTTGGGATTTTTTCCCAGGTCTTTTGGTCGATCTCGCCGGATTTCAATTTTGAATCGACGCGCTTTTCGTTCAGCGCTTTCAAGTGCATGTTTCGCTCGGCCGGATCCGAAGCTTGACCGAAAGAAACCAGCATACGGAATTCTTCGGTTTGATCTTTCGGAAGACCCATGGCCTTGGCAAATTTGGAAACCATCTCATCCGAAAGGTTTCGTCGCCCTTCAATGATAAGTTTCAAATAATTTGGAGATTTGATATTCGCTGCCGCAGAAAACACCGCGTAGTTGTAAGGTCGGAGATCTTTTTTCGAGATCTCGCGTCGGTAACTGTAGTAATCCGCCAGATATTTGCGGAAATCGAGATATTCGCCAACAATTGGAGCTTCCATCAGTCCCGGCATTTTATTGGTAATCACAGAACCCGAAGTCGACGCCGTTTTGTCAGCTGTCAAATTCTCAACAGATGTGTCCGGATTGGTTTCCATGTTTTTCCCCTATCTTTCGCTCTCGATTTGGCTCTTTAAAATTTCACAATACCTTCGGTTCGAAAACAACTGCTAGTGAGAAGAAAAAACTTAAATTGTCTGTTTCACTGCCGATTTATCGAACCTGCACATACAACAACACCCGGTTGCCCGGGTGTTGTTTGCAAAGGAACAGTTTTATCTCTTTAATAACGAGACAGTGCGATTTCCACGCTATCAACTTGCAGAGATGGAACGACTTGCAGATCCAAGTTCTGCAGGTTTTGTCCAACAACAACGTTGATTGGCATGCGAACTGTGTCGCGACCTGATTGCAGGTTGATACGACCTGCAGTCACTCCGTTGATGATGACACGGCCAGAACCGCGTGAATCCAACTGGCGACCACGAATTGTGACAGAGACAATTCGGTATCCACGGTACTGGTAAAGATCTGTCGCGCGCTCGAGATCGATCACAGTGTCGTAGTAAATCGTCTGGCCGATATAGCCATGAGCGATTTGGTCTTCATAAGGAGGAGGCGGAGGAGGATTGTAACCTGATCGGATGTTCACAACGATACGATCAATGTACAACACACCACGAACGCCCAAAGACAATTGGTTCAGGTTTTGACCGATCACCAAACGACGGTTTGGAGTCAAAACGTTGTAAGAACGTGGATAGTTTTCTGAATCGACGATGTAACCGTCAGCGTTCAAGTTCAGAGAAGACTGAACTGCGCCTGGTTGAGCGTAGACTTCAACAGATTCGATCTCGGTTCCACGATCGTAGTAACTATCAAGACCAGCCAATCGCAACAGATCCATGTTTTCGTTTTGAACACGGCGGCTGACGTAGATTTCGCGTCGGTCACCATAGTTCGGACGATCTGGATAGTCTGGGCGATCTGGACGATCCGGGTATCCTGGATTTGGATCATATGGATAGCTTGGATCTACTGGATCCCATGGACGACCTGGGTCGTGTGGGCGACCTGGATCATGTGGACGGCCTGGATGGTTGGGTCGTGGATCATACGGTGACGGATCCACTGGCGCGCCGGGTCGGCAGTCAACGCCAACTTGGCAAATTCCGCCAGACACTCCGCCATTGCCTTCCGAACTTCCGCGGTGGTGCTCGGCATATGCACTGAGGCTTCCTGCTAACAGAAGCAGGGCCAAAACGATTCTAGTTTTAAACATTCTTATCCCCCTGGTGTGGTTTTGACTAAAAGTTAGTCATTCACATGAGGGAAAAGCAAGGCTCGGACCAAGTAAAAAAAGAAAAAGTGACCCCACCAGCCAACGTTCAACCGGGGTCACTCCAGAAAGGTCTCAAGAAAAAATTATCTGTTCCAAAGTACTGATTACTTTGAAGAACTCGTTTTGGAACGCTCGTCGATTGAAGCCCGAAGCGGACGCAATTCACGCGTGAAAATCAGATCAAATTCATCGCGGGTGACGACCTCATCTTTTTCGATAAACGGCATGCTGACTTTTACCTTCAGCTGCCCTTTTTCATCGTTCGATTGAAGGCGGATATAGCCCAAAGAGTCGTTCAATTTGGTCTTACGAAGCTTCTTGGTCACCGGATCAATCCGCTCGTCGCTGGACAGCTTTTGGGTCAGTTGGTCCCGAGTCTCGTCATATTTCTCATTACCCGGCAGCGAACCTGCGAACTTCAGAATTTCATTATCCCGACTGATGATCAGGATATTGAAACCCGAACGTCCCTGGATAATCTCAAAGGTTTCCATTGAAGATTGCAGGATCGAGTTTCCATCTTTGACTTCATCCTGAGTATTGCGCAAAAGACCGTACATTGTCTCACAAGCTTCCGTCACACATTGACGGTTTCCGAACTCACCATGGGTATAGACAACACCACGGCGAAGAATGATCTGGACCTCCGCTTTATCCAAATAAACTTTTGCCAGTTTTGTTTGGCAGTCGATCATGCGTGGACGGTTTTCATCCAGGCAAATCAAAGCGCCCTTTTGCTTTTCGATAATTTTGCCGTCTTTATCGCGAGATTGCAGCTCGATACGGTTTGATTTTTTCTGCGAGCTCAAAAGACCGCTGTAAGTAATCTTTTTGGACCCGATTTTCTGGTCTTTGCTGGTATCGACCATCCTCAAGATCAATTGAATCTTCGATCCCTTTGGGGTCGGCTTCAGATATGCACTGATAATATTGAAAGCAAATTTCAGATTCTTGGCTTTTTGAATCTGATCTGTCTCTTGATCAATTTTTGAAAGCAAAAGCTCGCGCAAACCGTCGTCAGATGAACCGGTATAGCGTGAAGCTTCATTTTGCATGGTCTCGATTTCTTCCTTTGTCGGTGCATTGATCACAGTGCCGCTGCCCGAGTTGTCTTGCTCGTCGGTATCGTTCTTTTCACGATCGGCAGCACTGACATTTGGGTCAACGACTGGTGGAAGCTCGGGTGCTTTGCTGACTGGAAGAGTGGTTGTGGTTGTCGGAGAGGCTCCGCCGCCATTCGAGCTTTTGCTGGAACCGCATGCCGACATCAGTAGGCAAACTGCAAGTGCCGTCACAATCAGGGTAGGCTTTTGGGTTGTCATCATACGTCCTCCGATTCCAGGGAGGGACAAGAGCAAAGCCAGAGCCACCGTCAACATGCGGCTAAATGGAAAATAAAGACGAGCCAGTAATTTTCACCCGTCAAAAAGATGGACAGGAGCCCAGTTTGGGCTCCTGTCAGGTGTGAGAGGGGCGTGAAGGGATGTTAGAGAGCACTTTCGTGCGGTAGGTAAAAATTAAATCGGCCAGAAACAGTCTCTGGACTCGATGAATGGAACCCAACTTCTGCCAGTTCGTCTACGTCCCCCAGGTGGCAAAAGTTCGAGTTCATTTTCTATATTATTCTTATTCGATTTCTTACTTCGTCGCGCCGGCGCGAGAGATTGAATGGCATCAGCGGTTCGCGGCGAAATATGGGTCACAAATGTGTGTATCAATGTGCTAACTCCGGTGAATTGATGTCTTCTGTTGGTTCAGCGACGACGACAGGTACTTCTTCTTTCAATTGGCTCAGCCGAGACAGCGCAAAGGCTGCCACTGCCAAACCGAAATCCCGAAGAACGATGTCATAATATTGTCCCAGCATCAGAAGGTTGGTGATGATGACTCCGAACCAAACCATCAGTGCGTAACTGAAATAGCGCGGAAACAGAGCCAAGCCGATGGCGATAAAAATTTCGATCAATCCCGCCACATACATCACACGCTCGGCCGTCGTATGAAGAATCACGGGAATTCCAGGCGCCAGATACTCGGGCCAGTTGGCGAGAATCTCCACAAACTTATCCATGCCAGCAATCAGTGGAACTGCGACCAGCCCCGACTGCAAAACCATGAAAGCTTGGAAAATCAGATTGTTGTTCTCGCGATGCCAAAGAAGCGGAGCTGGCGTGACACGGTAATCCGCTGACTTTGATGTCAGTGAATTCTTCCGTCCATAGTCTCTAATGGGATGAACCCATCGCGCCATCTTTTCCCTCCGTGTGAAAATGACTTACTTGGCTGATGTGGCCTTACAGCAAGGCGTGTGCCCTTTATATATTTGTCGTGAGTGATGTTTTGGGGCGTGAATCCCCAACTTTAAGAAAACTGTCCCGCTGATTTTTTTCCGATACGGGACTAAAAAGCCCCGCATGCCGAATTTCTTTGTGGCTTAAGAAGTGACCTGAAAAGTTCGGTTGAGATCATCCGAAATCTTTGGCTGAAAGTGCGGCAAAGTTAAAACAAATTCAGTGTTC
>CBIHPB010000075.1:0-13082 GCA_966211485.1 uncultured Bdellovibrio sp. | reverse complement strand
TTCATCACTCGTGCGGCCTGCCGGGCTTCTCGACGAATTCGCTTGGGATTTTGGCCTTTGTTTGGTGTCGCCGGGAAGAATGGCAGCGAGCCTGCCCCTGCAGGATAGGGCAGACTCGCCAGAGAAGGCCAAGCATTCGTATGTTGAGCTTGGCTCTGGGAGAATGTTGTGATGGGTGAGCTTTTTCCAGCCCACTTAGCTGCCACTGCGATCACCACAAAGGGTGCCAGCAAAGGCAGAAGTGGAAGCCAGAGCAAAAAACTTAAAGCTCCGATAATTGAAACAGCTGCAATATTTGATAATTTTGACTTCTTCATTTTTTCCTCCGTGAAAAAAACTTGGACTTTAAGTTTTACGAAACAGTCGAAGCGCTTAATGCGCTTCAACAGTTCGGACTTTTTTCCAAGCTTCGATCTGATCCATCAGATCGTGCTTAATCGAACCCAAAAGAGAGATAATGCTTTCGGCACTTTTTTCGGCCGTAATGTTCAATTCCTGAGAGTGAATTTCAATATTGGCATTGTACATACCTTCTTTCATTCCCAGCTCTGCCTTCACTAATGAATCTGAAGGTGAAGAGTCAGCGACTTGATTGAGGATGGCCATGAAACTGCCGCGGATCAGTTCCGTAATCTCGTTTGCACATTTCATTGTCACGTTCTCAAAAGTCACTCCATTGATCATTTGCTACCCCCTTCATGTTGTAGTGGAAAGTACATGTTCAATCTTCGTGCCAGCTTCTTCGTTGCGTAAAATGCTCCGCGTTCCTGAGTCACGAGTCATGATGACAAGCCAAACTGACATTGTGACCCACGATTTTTGCAAAAGCCTGATCCTTGACAGTGAGAATCTGCAGTTTGGTAGAATCGAAACATGAAAAAATACTTCGCGATTGCTGCAGTTACGTTGGTTCTAGGTGGATGTGCTTCGACGACAGAAGAAGGTGCCGTTGGTGTCGAGAGAAAACAGCTGATGTTGGTGTCCTCGGAGCAAATGGTAGAAATGTCAGTCCAAAGTTATGAACAGGTCAAACAAGAGGCCGCTGCTAAGGGCAAGCTCGATCAGAATAAGGACATGGTCCAAAGGGTTTCCCAGATTGCCAAACGATTGATTCCGCAGACGGTGATCTTTCGAAAAGATGCCTTGGGTTGGCCTTGGGAAACGCATGTTACAACCAGCGACGAACTGAATGCCTGGTGTATGCCGGGTGGAAAAATCATGTTCTATACGGCCTTGATTGAAAAGCTGAAGTTGACGGATGCTGAGATTGCAGCGGTGATGGGACATGAAATTGCGCATGCTCTTCGTGAGCATGGTCGCGAAAGAATGTCACAAGAGATGGCTAAGAACGTTGGTCTTCAGCTTTTGATCGCAACTGGGAAGTTGGATGCCAAGTATGCCGCGGCGATCAACGCTGTCACGATGGTGGCGATCACGCTTCCCCATGGACGAGGTCAAGAGCTGGAAGCGGATGAAGTCGGTGTCGAACTGATGGCTCGGGCTGGTTACAATCCACAAGAAGCACTGAATCTCTGGAGAAAAATGGGACAGATGGGCGGATCGAAGCCGCCGGCGATCCTCAGTACTCACCCGTCGGATTCAAAGCGTCTGGAGGCGATCGAGTCTCTTTTGCCGAAAGTGATGCCACTTTATCAACAGACTCAGAAATAAATCCTAAGAGCCGCGGGACCCAGATGAGGTCCTGCTGGTCGGGTTTTCGTTTGCCAATTGTGTTTTCATTCGATGCTATGAAGGGATGAAACTCATCGTCGCTTTGGGCCTTATTTTTAGTCTTCTTTTTCAAGCTGGTTGTTCGACCACCTCCACATCTCAGAAAAAGCAATCAGATGATCTCACTCAGTTGATGATCAAGTCCGCCGTTCAGGGAAATCTCGAAGAGATGCAGAAATTGGTGAGGGCCGGTGGAAACGTCAATGCAGCAGATTCGGACGGAACAACACCTTTGATGCTGGCCTCTTATCGGGGGCGCGAGGCAGTTGTGCGATATCTTTTGTCTTCGGGAGCTCAGCCCGATCTTCCGGACAATCGCAAACGAACGGCTTTGTACTTTGCAATTGAAGGCCGAAATCAAGTGATCGTTCAGCTCTTGATCGACAGAGGAGTCATGACTCATGTGGTGGATTCGGAAAATCTAACTCCATTGATGGTGGCATCTTTTATGGGGCAGACCGAGGTGGTGAAGGCCTTGCTCAAAACCAAAGTTGATGTGAGATTTCATGATGAGAATGGTTGGAACGCTTTGTTCCTGGCAGTTTCTAGCGGGAAGCTTGAGACGATCAAAGCTTTGGTTGAAGCCGGTGCCGATCCATCGGCTGTCGACAGTGATGGCAAGAAAGCGCAAGACTATGCTTACGAGAAAATGATGTTTGAAATCTCAAATTATTTGGAATCAAAAACTTCTGGTGCTGGAAAATCAGCCGAAAAATCCTCAAAGAAAACTGACAAAAAATCAAATCAGAAATCGAAATAGATGACAGCCACGAAGAGCTTTGCAAGCCTGGCATTGTGCCTCGCGGTGTCAGATTGAAGTCGCTCGGAAGGCTGTGAGCTTTCCTTGTTCGGACGAATAGGTGATCTGAATGGGGTGGCAGCAGACTTCGCAGTCTTCAACATAGGACTGAGTGTCATCCTCGGAGAGGTCTAATATCATAGATATTTTTTCAAAACAGTAAGGGCATTTGAAGAACTTTTCTTGCTCCATACGCCTTCCACTATGGAATTCGGGGACTTGATTGGCAATTCGAAAATATTTGCTCGGCGGGCTTGCCTATGAGAGTGATCAAACTTCTTTAAGGAGAAAATCGATGTCCAAAGTTATTTCAATTCTGTCACTTTTTGTGGCGCTGGTGTCTGTGGCGGCCGAGCCCTCGCCTGAGCTGAAAATTGCGATCGTTCAGGAGTGGGGTCAATTCAACCCCGTAACTGTAAATCTGGCATCGACTGATGCATTTTTGCACTTTGTTGTGCGCCCGATGGTGACTCGGGATATCTCAGGCACCGTTCTTCCGGATTTGGCTGAGAAAGTTCCAAGTAAAAAAGGTGGATCTGTTCAGGTCGTGAATCAGGACGGAAAACAAAAAGTCGTTGCACAGTGGGAGATCAAATCAAATGCAAACTGGGGGGATGGAACGCCGATCACCTGTAAAGACTGGTGGCTGGGCTGGCAAGTGGGACTGAGCCCAAATGTGTCGACCGCCGAAAAAGGTCCTTATTCGAAAATCGAGAAGATCGAGTGGACGAATGACAAACCGAAAGCTTGCAAGGTGACCTACGCAAATGATGACTGGACATTCGACCGCGAACTTCCGCCATTGTTGCCAGCGCACTTGGAGGAAGCGGTTTTTGAGAAATGGAAAGGGCAGTCTCAGGCTTACGAACAGAATTCAATCTATGTGAAAGATCCGACCAACAAAGGTCTTTACAACGGTCCTTATACGATCGAGCAGTACGCATTGGGAAGCCACTTTGTGCTGGCGAAGAATCCGAATTTCTTTGGCAAAGCTCCGCAGATCGCCCGAATTCAAGTGAAGCATATTGGTGAGTCGAGCACTTTGAAGTCTCATCTTCAGACCAATGACATCAATATGATTTCTTCTGTCGGATTTCCTCCGGACCTGGCGATTGCTATGTCGGATGAGTTTGAGAAACAAAAATCCACATCGACCGTGGTGTTTCAGGATTCTCCGATTTTTCAGGGACTTTTCTTCAATCTTGAAAATGATATTTTGAAAGACACCAAAGTGCGTGAGGCCTTGTGGCGCTCCATTGACAAGCAAGAGCTGACGAAAGCGTTTTTTCAAGGAAAGATCAAGCCAGCGGAAACTTTCTTGGCGCCACAGAATCCGGCGTTTCAGTTGAAGACGGCGCAGTTCTCTGTTGCCGAAGCCAGAAAGCTGCTGGATCAAGCAGGCTGGAAGATGAACGATCAAGGTGTGCGTTCTAAAGACGGAAAGACATTGGCATTAGAATTCCGAACGTCGGCTGGGATCAAAATTCTAGAGACCATTCAAACCTATATTTGTGGTCAGTTCCAAAAAGTGGGCGCCCAGTGTGTCGTGAAGAACCAGCCACCACGTGTGTTCCTGGGGGACTCGGTCCCGCATGGGGATTTCGCTTTGGCGATGTTCGGGCAACCGATCTTGCCGGATGCTTCGTTGCGCGGAACTTTTGCTTCGACAGAAATTCCAACGAAAGACAATGCGTGGGCTGGCGGAAACGTCATGCGCTTTAAGAACACAACCCTGGATGAGCGCTTAAAGCTGTTTGACCGCGAGTGGAGTTCTGCAAAGCGGCTGAACCTGGTGAAGGAAATGGAAGCTTTGCTTTTAAAGGAAAAACCGTTTGTGCCGATTTACCACCGCCGCGAGGCTGTGGTGTTGCCACGAAATTTGACGGGATTTCAGTGTGACGTTTCGGGAATGAATATGATCTTCCCGGAAAACTGGAGTCTGAAAAACTAAGCTCGGTTATTCTTTTTGTTTGAGGATGGCCATCATCTCGTCCAGGGGTTCTTGGATCAGAACGGGGTGGCCGTTCAAAAACATTGCTCCCGTCGCACGGATCCCAAGCTGATCGGCTTCGGCGAAATCTTTTTCCAGTGCGGATTTGTGCTTTCTTGCTTCCAGACATTTTCTGAATTCATCGGCATTGATGCCTGCTATTCCGGCATGCTTCAGCATTGAATCCACGTCGGTGATCTGTTGGGTGAAGGCGGCCTGACTGAATTCCGCAAATTTTCCCTGATCGTGGGCACAGAAGCTGCCCATGGCTGTCAGATAGGAAATTGAATTTTCGTTTTCAGAGAGAGCAAAGCGAAAGTGAATGCTGAGATCCTCTTTCAGACGTTCCTTTAAACTTTGCACTTTGGACCAAGCTTCCTTGCAGTCGGGGCAGTGGTAGTTGGCATAGAGAATCAGTTTTTTCGATCCTTTGCCTGACCCCAATTCTGGAAATGAGCCAGTTCCCACGTTGATAGCCGGATCGAGGTAGGACATCGGAATCAGCCACTCGATATCAGAGGACTGCATCGACTGTTGTTGCTGAGCTTTCTGAGCCATCATTTTTTTGTAAATTTTGAAATTGTTCCGAAGGTCGGTTTGAGCCTGACCTTTCAGTTTGGCCGGATCGATACCTCGGTCTTTTGCATATGCTTTCAGCTCGCTTTCGTCGATTTGGATCGAGTTAAGATCAATTGCAGTTTCAGGATTTTTGGACTGGATGAAATTTTCAACCGCTTGCTTTTTGATCGCGTACTTGTTCTTTTCAATTTGGCGTAGGTCGTTTGAAATTTGAGGGCTGATATCGGAGCTGAAAATTTTCTGCCCTTTGTAGATGGCATAGACTGCGCGGTCTTCGCTTTTCTGGCTGATTTTTTTGCTGCTCAGCCAAGAGCCCACGGCAACACCGAGGAAAAAGAGAGCAATCGGAATGACGATTCTAAGCAGGTTACTGCGAGCGCTATGGGTCATGAAAAAATGTTACTGCAATTCCAATGGCCTATCAACGCTAGCGGTATAACATCAATTGCGAGGTCAGGATTTTGGTCTATGTGAGCGCGTTCTGTTTAGGCAGTTTTACGCTGCGGAAGGGGAGCGAGGTTTGTTTGCTCGTGTGAAGAGATTTCGCTTAACACTTCCGCTATCAATTGATTCCAGCTTGGCGATGTTTCCACGACCTGACATCCCATTTTCGTCTGAGACTGGTTCCACTTCACTTCGGCCTGACATTGAATCATGGTGCCATTGAAGTTCAAGGCAAGAACAAATCGCTCGCCCGAATGGATTTGTCCATTGGCCTGTCGAAGTGCGATTTTAAATCCGGTTCTTGAAACGTCCATCACAATACACCGAGCAGGAGGCATTCCATTACTGAAAAAGCACCAGCCTTCTGCCCTGATTTCTGGACGAGGTGAGCGCCGGTGCTGATTTGGAAGGTCGGTGTTAAGACTGATCGAACTCAGAGAATTGGAGGCATCCAGCCCCTTTATAATTAATTTGTCGACATCGCTGAAATCTTTGAGAAGCGAGCGATGAGTGTTCAAGAGGCGTGCTTTCGAAGAATTTTTCTCGATCATATAGCTTTGAATACAGTGCTTTGGTTTTGGCAGCTGAATATTCGGCGTTTCAGAATCGAGAAAGAAATGATACAGATTTTTTGAGAGAGGCTTTTTGCCGTAGGTCCGCTGGTAGTTTTTGCGGAGGTTGTCATCCAGTGCGAGGTAGCAGCATGAGGATGGATTGCCTTTCACCAGCATGTGCTTTTGGCCGGTTTTCTCGACAACAGTTTCGAACAACAGAATATCGGTGTAAAACGGCTCGACTTCCAAGGTCGTCGCGATCACGATACCGTCGAGCTTCAGAACCTGCTTGCAGTACAGGTACATAATTTTGCAAAGAGGCATCAGCAGCCGACCCCGACGCATTCGGAAGTCTTTCTTGATACACAGAGAGGAGATCTCGGCGATGATCTTTCCATCTTTTCGGTATTTTTCCAAAGACCAAGTCGTGTCCGAAGGAAGCCCGAGGGCGCTATCTGGAATGATGGTCAAAGTGCCGATCACATCGTCCTTCCACTTGGCAATCAAAATCACAGTTGTTGGGAGAGCATGAAATTTTGAAAAGCGAAGGCCGGGTTCGTTAGGATCCATGTAATTCAATTCGACATAAGAGTCATGGACCAAGCGAAGAGCCTGCTGGATTTCATCTTCTGTTTCGGCCTGCTTGAGGATGATATCGGGTGGCAGTTCATGTTCGACCTCAAACTTGGAGCGCACGATCATCTTGCGCATACTGGAAGGCATGAACTTGAGCAGAGACCAAAACTTGCGTGAAATTGGTCTTTTGGATTTCTTTTTGCGCTTCATAATACCCATGCCTCATTCCCGATTGGCCAGACCTATGGCTTATCGGCCTTAGTCGGGGTTTCTTGACTCAGAGAGGATCAAATTAAGGGGTTTCATCTATGAAACTGTGGACAGCCCGAAATGGAAAGGGGCATTGCCTAAAAGTTGATCAAAAACAATCGGATCCCTGTCTGGTTGCAATTCTGCGCTGTCATTAATTTTAAATTTTTACTGTGCACAAAATAGTACTGTACATGACATAGTACCTAGTATTAAACAGTACCTGTTTCGCAAGGAGTACGCATGAATGCACAATTTAAAAAAGGCGTCCTCGAGCTGAGCGTGCTGACCATGATCAGCCGGCGCGACTATTACGGCTATGAGCTTGTGGAGGAGATCTCGAAGGTTCTCGAGATTTCGGAGGGGACGCTGTATCCCATTTTAAGACGCCTGACGGATGAGCGGTACTTTGAAACTTATCTGCAGGAGTCTTCCGGTGGGCCGCCCCGAAAATACTATCGCATCACCAAGCTTGGGCGGGAGTTTCAGCGCGATCAGTTCAAGCAGTGGACCGAATTTAATAAGCAAATTGAAAAGCTCATTGGCAAGGAAATCAAATGACACAACAAGAATTTATGAAGCAGCTGAAAGAGGCGCTGGAACAGGCGGGCGTGAACAACGTCACTGATATTTTAAACGACTATCAAGAGCATTTCACCCATGGCCTGCAAAATGGGAAGACGCAAGACGAGATCTCGGCGAAGCTTGGAAACCCCAAGACCATCGCGAAAGCATTTGAAACGGAAGCCTTGATCGAGAAAATGAAAAGCCCAGAGACTGGTTTTCAATTCGAAACGGCATTGCGAGTGCTGGGGCGAATGATCGTGCTGGCTCCGTTTACCCTGATCGTCTTCTTTATCCCGGGCTTGATTGCCTTTTCGCTTTTGGTTTCAGGTTGGTCAGTTGCGATTGCATTGGGAGCGGCTGCTTTTGGGGCAATCGGGATGGGCTTGAAGTTTGGACTGTTTGGTCTGTCCTTGTGGTTGGCCATCGGAGTCGGAGCCACCAGCATGGCGCTGTTGGGTGTTGGAGCTTTCGGCATGCTGGTGATGTTTATGATTACAAAGACCATCATGATGGCACTGATCAATTACCTGCAATGGAATCTGAAGTTCGTGATGGAAAAATAGGTGCAAGATGAAACAAAATTATTTTCTTTTTAAAATTTTGGTCGGAGTTTTTATTTGGACGCTTGTGTTTTCGGGTTTGGCCTCGCTGGCACTTCATCAGGCCCAGAAAGAGGATCCACAGATTTTCGGTCGTGTGGCTTCGAAGCTAGGTTGGAAGGTGACAAAGCATTTTGTTGGTTGGTCGATTCAGGATTCAGAGCCTGAGCTTGCACCGGCGCAGAATGAGCACAAATGGACATTTCAGATTCCTGCAAATCAAATCGAGCTAAAGATTATCAATGGTGACATTGAAATTTTACGAAGCGAAGGTCGGGAGGTTGTTTTGACGGCATCAGGTCTGGTGGATGACGGTGACGGTACGAAATTGTTGGGAACAAGTGTCGACAGTGGAGGCCTGCAAATCTATCAGCCGGAAGACGTCGAAGTGGCCAATTTGAAAATCAAACTTGAAATTCCGCGCGGATTTCGCGATTCGATTTCAATCAAAACGGTTAGCGGTGACTTGAAAATCCAAGAAGTTGCCGTCAGGAAAATGGAAGTTCGCACAGTGTCCGGTAATCTGGATGTGTTGGATGCGCAGTCGCCAGAAATGGATTTTAAAGCTGTGAGCGGAAATATTTTGCTGGAGACGGAAGGCATCGGCCGACTGAAAGCCCAAACGGTTTCAGGTGATGTGCGAGTTAAGCTCACAGAGGGTGAGGATGTCTCCTACCAGCTGAAATCCATGTCAGGAACGATCAAAAATGTGTTCTCGAATAAAGCTCGAAAGCAATCCACTGTCGAGGTTCAAACCATGAGTGGCGAGATTATCATCGAGAAAAGATAGATTCGCTAATCGTCTCTTGCCGCATGGGAGCTTCTATTCTCAGAGGCTCCCTGAAGTGCATGATCCTTAAGTTGCCATCAGCATCCTTAATGCAAATTGATCTCACACGAATGCCATCTTCAACGGCAATCACTTCGGTCAACTGAGTCACATGGTGACTGAGCGGCTGCGTGTGAATATGCAGGATATTTTGATCTGAATCGTAGCTCAGTCCTTCGACAGCTGCCCAGTCTTTTTCAATCTGGTCGCCGATATCCAGGCCAACGACTTCCAGCTCTATTTGTTGCCCCGAAATGGATTTTGAAACGAAGTCGAAATAAATTTGTCGTTCAGTCACTGAAATTTCACGATAATTCATAGACACCTCGATCGTTTTGGAAAAGAAAATGCAACATCCAAGCCGTCTCTGACGTCCAAATCCTGCAAAGACGGAATCGAAGAAATGCCCCGAGCGTGGAAGAAGCTCCCTTGAACTGACCTGCGGCAATCTGTTGATTGAAAGTTCTTGAATCCTTGGGTCGGTATTTTCGTGTCTTTGTTGGCCTTCAACTTGCAAATTTATCGGGACGTCTGACTGAGACTTTTGACATAGCAGCAAAGGTCCATCGGGCAAGCAAGGAGGACAACATGAAAAAAGATTATCCACAAAATCAAGTTCAGAGAATGGAGCGCATGCCCGCAAACAGGCGGTCCACTTTTTTTTCACCATGGTTCGATGACTATTTTGAACCGAACCGATGGTTCGATGATTTCTTCAATCGAGATTTATCAACTTTCGGGTCCCAGGGCCGGTTCATGCCACCGGCAATTGACGTAGAAGAAACCGCTGAAGAGTATCTTGTCAGTGCTGATCTTCCGGGAATCAAAAAAGAAGACATCAATATCGAGTGTGAAGGGAATCAACTGACCATTTCGGCGGAAAGAAAATATGAATCGACTGATGGAAGAAAACAAGAGCGTCGCGAAAGATTCTATGGAACTTTTCACCGAAGCTTCACTTTGCCGACGGGAGTGGACGCGGACAAAATTCAGGCCAGCTATGAAGGCGGGGTTTTAACCGTTCATGTTCCGAAAGTTGAGCAGGCGAAACCGAGAAAAATCGCAATTGGAGCGAGCAAAGCTTCGACAGCGCCACCTGAGAAACACTAACCGCGAATCAGCGGAGGAGGATCTATGCTTGCAAAAGAATGTATGACTAAAAATGTGGAGCTTGGACGTCCTGACATGACAGTTCAGGAGGCCGCCAGATTGATGAGAGATGGTGACTTTGGAAGTCTGCCTATCAATGATAACGATCGTCTGGCAGGGATGGTGACAGATCGCGATATCGTGATCCGCGCTGTTGCTGAGGGAAAAGATCTGGCCTCACTGCATGTGCGGGATATTATGTCGTCAAAAGTTCTTTATTGCTATGAAGACCAAACACTTGAGGAGATCGCGGCCAACCTGGGAGACAATCAAATTCGTCGTTTGCCAGTGCTTAGCCGTGAAAAACGTTTAGTGGGAATTTTGTCGATCGGTGATTTGGCTCTTTCCAAAACAGATGCCAATCAGTTTGAACAAGCTTTAAGCCGAATCGCACAACACACAAACAGGTATTCAGATCAGGCTCACGCTCAGATTTGAATTTCCTCTCAAATGCTGATCTATCGGGCTTTTCCGGTCAGATGGATCAGCATGCATAGCAGAAAAAGTCGATCGATGTCAGACGTTGGTCGAGAGAAACTTAGATGAGAATGAATATGTTCGATGACAAAAATACTCACAGAAATCTGACGACTGTCACTGGAGGTTGTTGCTAACATTTTAAGCAACATAGAATTTCCAGGGAAAGGAAGTTTGCATGTTCAATCGAGTGCTTTTCATTGTTTCCACTTTTTTGTTCTCAGCTCAGCTTTGGGCATGGGGGGCGAAAGGACATCAAATCGTCGCCTATGTCGGAGCCGATCTTACAACCGACGGGCAAGCCTTCTGGCGTTCCAATCTCGAACCCATCCGAACTCTCTCGACGGTTCCGGATCGAGTTTGGAAAGGGCCTTCAACCAAGTCTCAGGAAGCTCCGACTCACTTTTTCGAGATCGATACTTACTACACGCAACCGGAATACGATCAAATTCCCAATTATCCAAGCTCTTACGTCGAGGCCATTCGACAGTATACGGAAACACGGGTCATCGACAATGGAACGGCTCCATGGAGAATTCGTCAGTTGTATCGACTGGCTTTACAAGCTCTTCAGGCTGGCGATATGAAGCTAGCTCTGCAATACGCTGGAACTATGTCTCACTATGTGGGAGATCTTTCGCAGCCTTTGCACGTTTCGGAAAATTATGACGGACAGATGACCGGCAACAAAGGAATTCATGCGTACTTTGAAACAACCGTAATCAAAGATGAAATCAAAATTCGCGAGGATGTGAAAAAGCGGGCGCAGCGGCTGCTTCGCAAAAAATCTTTTGTTCGGCAGTTTGAAACTCAATTGATGGGGACCATCTTGAATGAAGTCGAACGTTCGGTTTCCAATGTGGATCAGATTTTGGAGACGGATAAAAATTTGGGCCGGGGAGCTCAAGGAGCAGCGGCGCAATTGGAGCTAGCGAAAGATCGAATGGCCGATGGGGCGGCAACATTGGCGGTCATCCTCGGTCATCTCTGGCAGGATTCAGGCTTGGTCGCTCGAGCAACTCCGCTGACGGTTCAGGATCCATCGTTTGTTAAGCCTGAGTTTAAGTCCCTCAATTTTGCAAAAATTCGCAGTGCTGACGCATCTTCGCAGACAACATCGGGCGATGGTGAGCTTGAGGACTGCTATTAGCGAATACGCTGAAATCCTAAAGTTTCAGGGTTGAGGGAGCCTGCTTTCTATGGCAGATTCCACCCGTTCTCGGCTTCGGGAATGGGGGAAATCACGACATGTCCAATCGAGACTATTCTAAAATCAAGAGTGAGCTTCTAAAGCAGCTTTTGCAGTCTCGGTCTTCTTCTGAAGTCAGCCGTCTGATGGGATACTCCTTTGATCAGATTCGGCGTTGGCAATCGGGCTCGAAAGAACTTCGTTGGGATGAATTTTGCGATCTCTGCGAAGTTTTGAAAGTGCCGCTGATGGCCAGCCTCAAGTCGATCTTTTTATTCGAGACAAATGATGCGGACGAGCTTTATTTTTTCATGGCTCATCTTCGCAAACGCCATCTTCGTTGGTCGCTTCGTGAGCTGCATGAGAAAACGGGAGTCCATCCTTCGGTTTTGAAGCGCTATCTCAGTGGCCAGGTTTTCCCAAGTCTTGAGACTGTTTTTTCTTTCGTGGATCTGCACAAAAATCATTTGAGCGGATTTTTATTTTCTTTAATAGGAAATCAAAGCCTGACCTCTTTTGATGAGACTTTGCAGGCAAATCAAAATCAAGTGACGACCGAAGCTTCATGGCCCTTGGCTGCGGCGATTGAAGGTTTGCTGTCAATTGAAGAGTATCTGAGTCAGCCCTCACATGATGAGCAATGGTTCCTTGATAAGCTGGCCGTCTCTCGCGGTTTATTTCAGCGAACCTGGAAGCACATGCTGGAGGCCGGTCTCATTGAAGAAAAGAACGGTAAATATCAAATCACTTACACGACCATCAACACTCAGGGTGCGACACCACTGCAGATTTGCAAGACAGGCGAGTTCTGGTCTGAGCGGTCTCGGTTGAGATTTCTTTCCCCCGAACACAAGCCGCTCAACAAGCCGTCTCTTCCAAGCGCGATGGCCTATCGGGTGGTGCCGCTCTCCAAAGAGTCGACGAAGAAGGCCAACGATATCCTGCTGAAGGCCTTTCACGATATTCTGGCTGTGGCCGAGGACGGGGCTGGTCCGTATGAGGATGTCCGCGTGTTCTTTTTTCACCATTTTTCAGTATCAGATGCTCCACATCAGCCTCTAGAGACAGTTCAGGACACGTTTCAATATGAAACAGGGCCAGATGGCTCTATTTCATCCGAGAACAGCTGAAAACTCGACAAATTCCGCCATAATCCTTCACACTAGAGGGATATGGACCAGTTCAACTCAAGCGTCGCATTCTCTCGAAATT
This sequence comes from uncultured Bdellovibrio sp., assembly GCA_966211485.1. Classification (GTDB taxonomy): domain Bacteria; phylum Bdellovibrionota; class Bdellovibrionia; order Bdellovibrionales; family Bdellovibrionaceae; genus 21-14-0-10-47-8. Next base: position 138 of record CBIHPB010000075.1, on the reverse strand, counting down.
TAGGCTGGATCACCGATTCCGAAGCAAAGACTTTATCAAAGAAACGCATCGCCATTGCCGGCATGGGCGGAGTGGGCGGCCATTACGCCGAAGTGATGGCTCGGCTTGGCGTTCAAAATTTCACTCTTTCCGATTTCG